>NZ_JADCKK010000061.1:0-15335 GCF_014982935.1 Anaerotignum lactatifermentans
TAAGAAAGGAAATCTCTTTTCCCTTGGAAAAGACCGAAAAAGCCGTCTGCATCATCTCCCTCGTTACACAAAGTGCAAGGTCGGAAGCTGATAAGCGCAGACGGCTTTTTCTGATGAGGTGGGCTTTTGCAGGCTCAAATCCCTGCACCCCGAAGAAAACGGGGACGCCGCAGGCGGCTTTGCCCAGCAAAGTGCTTGACCCCTGCACCCCGAAGAAAACGGGGACGCCGCAGGCGGCTTTGCAAAGCAAAGTGCTTGACCCCTGCACCCCGAAGAAAACGGGGACGCCGCAGGCGGCTTTGCAAAGCAAAGTGCTTGACCCTCTCCGCAATTCATAAAAAGACACCATACACGTAAGTGTGTGGTGTTTTTTCGTTTATAACTGCTACATTCCCTAATTTTTCCTTCCTATTATTTCCATCCCATTTTTTCTCTCTGTTTCCGGAACTTTCCCCTCCCCCTTCCCGTCTATTATTTGATACGCCCTTATGACAATTGTATTTTCCTTCCTTTTTCCTTATAATGGAGTCATACACAACCCAACGCAAAGGAGGGACTTCCATGAAACTGACTGTTTTAATGGACAACCATACAGAAATCGACGTTTACCATCTGGGAGAACCTGCCGTTTCTTACTGGCTGGAAGCAGATGGCAAACGCTTTTTATTCGATACGGGCTATTCTGACGCTTTTTTGAAAAACGCCAAAGCCATGGGCATTGATTTGACCACGGCAGATGCCATTCTGCTTTCTCATGGGCATAACGACCACACCGGCGGTCTGCCTGACCTGCTGGCACTGCCTTTTTCCAAAAAGCCACGGCTCATTGCCCATCCCCATGCCCTGCTGCCCAAGCAATGGGACGGCATGGACATCGGCAGTCCTCTGTCTATGAAAGAATTGCGTGCAAAAGCCATGCTGGAATTTGCCGAAGCGCCCTTGTGGCTCACAGACCACCTTGTTTTTCTGGGAGAAATTCCACACACTGTAGACTTTGAGCCCGCTTATGCCATCGGCGAAACCATCATTGACGGACAGACTGTTCCCGACATCATCGACGACGACACAGCACTGGCTTATGTGACAGAAGCAGGCATTTACATCATCACCGGCTGTTCCCACGCCGGCATCTGCAACATCATACAGTATGCCAAAGCTGTCACAGGCAAGACAAAAGTACTGGGGCTTCTGGGTGGGCTGCATCTGATGGAAGAAAATGAGCGGAGCCAAAAAACCGTTGATTTTCTGGCAAAAGAACAGATTTCTGCGCTGTATCCCTGCCACTGCACGGCTTTTCCTGTGCGGGCAGCACTTCACGCCGTTTCCCCTATACAGGAAGTGGCTGTGGGCATGACACTGGAATGGGAATAAGGAGGAAACATCATGAAAAAAGAATCTCTTTTTGCTGCCATTGACCAGCGGCAGGCGGAAATCCTGTCTTGGGGCAACGCCTTTTTTGACTGCGCCGAACTGGGTTTTCAGGAAGTGAAAACAGCTGCCGCCATCACAGCCCTGTTAGATCAGTGGAACATCCCCTATGAATCCGGTATTGCCATGACAGGCATCCGTGTTACATTGGGCAGCGGTTCTCCCCATATTGCCTTTGTCAGCGACATGGACGCACTGCCCTGCAAAAGCAAAAACGGCACGGTCCATTCCTGCGGGCACAGCATCCAGACTACTTTGGCACTGACACTGATTCGTGCACTGGCTGACTGCGGTCTTCCAAAGAAAAACAGTGGACGTATCAGTTTTTTCTTTACACCGGCAGAAGAATTCATTGATTTTACTTTCCGTGACCAATGCATTGCCGAAGGCAAAATTCGTTATCGCTCCGGCAAGCAAAACATGATTGCAGAAGGATATTTTGACGATGTGGACTGCGTGCTTTCTGCCCACGCCAACGGCGAAACAGAGTATCTGTTTGACATCAATTCCACACTGGCAGGCTTTCTGGCGAAAAAAGCCGTCTTTCTTGGCACAGCGTCCCACTCCGGCGCAGCGCCCCATCTGGGCAGAAACGCCCTCCACGGCGCGGTACTGGCACAGAACGCACTTGCTTTTCTGAAAGACCGCTTCCCTGCCTCTGCCGGTTTACAGCTGCATCCTGTCATTACGGAAGGCGGCGGCACAGTCAACATCATTCCCGACCGGACGGTCATGGAAACTTATATCCGTGCCAATGACAACGCCACTTTGTTTGCCGCAGAGGAACAAGTGGAGCAGTGCATCCATCACTGCGCTGCCGCTCTGGGATTAGGCTGCGAAACAGAAACCACACCGGGCTATCTGCCCTTACGTCAGTCTGCGGAAATGAATGAAATGGTACTGGAAAACATGCTGCTTTTCTGTGAGGAAGATCAGATTCTGCGGAATGTGGTTTCCGGTGCTTCCGGTGACATTGGCGATCTGGGATTTTTGCTGCCTGCGGTACAGATAGGCTTTTCCGGTATAAAAGGGCAGTTCCACAACGACAACTTCACCATTGCCGACAAAGAAAACTGCTATATTCGTACAGCTAAGGTGCTGGCAGGCACCCTCTTTGACCTGCTGCAAAAGCCAATGCATCAGCCTGCGGATTTTGCGGCAAAAAAAGAAAAATACTTGAAACAGCTGGAAAAAAGACAAAATCTGGAAATCTTTACAGAATCTTGACACACTTTTTATAAAACTTAAAAAATTTGAAAAGGTTTTTCTGCGCTTTCATGGTATAGTAATAGTAGGACAGTATCCTACAAACGTCGTTGGTATACATACAACTCGTTTACAAATTGTGAGAAAAAATAAGATATTTAGGATATTTCATATTTTGAGAAGGAATGGGAGGTTTTAGATATGAAACGTTTCCTTACATTGGCAACCACTGCCGCCCTTGTACTGGGCAGCACAAATGCAGTTGCTTTCGGTTCCACTTTTGCAGATATTAACAATGTGCCTTGGCCCGGTGCCGCTACATTCATCGAAGAAGCAGCTTCTTTGGGGCTTATGAGCGGCTACACCGAAAACGACAAAAAATACTGCAAACCCCGCAACAACGTGACTTACTGCGAAGCAACACAGCTCATGTACTCCATCATGAAAACATACTACAAACAGAACGTCACAAACGATACCATCACCAAATGGAAACCCATTATGGATGCGTACAAAATCCCCTCTTGGGCATATAACGCTGTGGCATACGCCCTGGACAAAGGCATCTTGGTTACAAGCGACCTGACAAAATTCATGAAAGGCACCACACAGCAGAACGCCAATAGAGAAGACGTAGGCGTGATTTTCGGCAAAGCTCTGGGCAAAGTTTACACCGTAGATATGGATGCGAAGCTTACTTTCAAAGACGCTGGCTCCATCTCCAAAGCTTCTGTGCCCTATCTGGATCTGCTCTATGACAAAAACATCATGGTAGGTGATGATTACAACAACTTCAATCCCAAAGTAAACATCAACCGTTCCGAAATGGCAGTCCTTTCCGTAAAGACATATAAACTGCTCACCGGCAGCAGCACAGGAGGCAGCACCACCACAAAACCGGAAACACCTTCCAGCGGCTCTGTAACCGGTACCGTTGTGACCACTTCCGTACTGGAAAACGGCGACCTGTTCTGCAGCGTAAAGACTACTACAGGCACTGGTCTGAACCTCTTTGGTGAAAAAGGCACTGCGAAGGCTTATTACGACGGTCAGGAAATCGATTTCTCCGAAATCGGCAGCGGTGACAGCGTCACATTGACTTATAGTGGTGACAGCATCAAATCCATCACTGTTACAAAATCTGTCAACGGCATTGGCTCCAAACAGACCTTTGAACTGGTGGATATGAGCTCCAACAAGATCACTGTCAAAGACGGTTCCAAAGAAAAAACATATACCATGACCGACGATGTGAAGGTATATCTGGATGACAAATCCACAACACCTTCCCGCATCTTCAGCGCACTGGATAACGGCGACGACTTCACCGTTACCATCTATCTCAATGCTGACAACGAAGTCACAAAATTGTATGCCGTTACCCAGAACGACAACCCGAAATCCGGTCTGCTGACAGATCTGGATGATGACGAACTGACGATCAAATCCAACGGCAAATCTTATGACTACGATGTGGACAGCGATGTAGATGTCAAAGACGAACTGACAGATTATTCTTTCAGCGATCTGAAAAAATACTATGATGATACAGATTTCTATGTAACACTGACCACAGACAGCAAAAATGTCGTTACAAAAATCACTGTCAACTATGCGGAAGACGAAGTCAACGGTGTATTGACAGACGTAACATCCAGAAAAATCACCATCGAAGCCCAGGGCGACAGCTATACTTATGATCTGGACACTGACGTAGATGTCAAAGTAGACGGCAAGAGCAAAGACATCGACTTCCTGAAAGAAAACCACGAAGAAACCTCTTACCGCGTTTCCCTTACACTGAACCGCGATGATGATGTTACCGACATCGTTGCCATCGAAGAATCCATGGGCGAATCCAAAGGTATCATCAAAAAGATCAGCAGCAGCGAAATCGAAATCAGAAACGATGACGGCGAAACCTATACTTATGACCTGCTGGAGGATACAGACGATATCGACGTTACCCTCAACGGCAGCTCTTCTGACTTTGACGAACTGAAAGATCAGTACAAAAAATATGATTATGAAGCACAGCTTTCCTTCAAAAACAAACAGGTTTCTAAAATTGTAGCAGTCAACACAGAAGCCGACGAAGGGGAACTGCGCAAACTGAGTGAAGATGAAATCACCATCCGCGTAGACGGCAGCAACTTTACTTATGATCTGGATAAAGATGTGGAAGTCACACTGGAAGGCGACGACTACACCCTGTCCAAACTCATCCGTGACTTCAAAGATTATGAAAACTTTGATGTCAAACTGAAATTCAACAGCTCCAAGAGCAAAGTAACCGAAATCGAAGCAGACTACGCTTCCTCCAAACGTGAAGTGGAAGGCGACCTGGACGGTATTTCTTCCTCTTGGATCAAAGTAGACGGCGAAAAATATTATCTGTCTGACGATTTTGACAAAGACGATGATGTATACGGCGACGCAAAAGACTATGATGATCTGGATGATAAATATGATGATGGCGACGGCACCGACTTCGTCATTGAACTGAAATTGAACAGCAGCGGCGAAGTTATCCGCATTGACGCAACCGAAGACTAATGCGTCTTTTCCCAAACTGTGACATCAAAAATAATGTTTTTTGATGCGGCTTCATAAAAAACACAAATAGCCGGAATCCTTATACCATAAAGGGTTCCGGCTATTATTGTTTCTGCGGATTATTTTACAGGAAACGCTCCCCTTCTCTCTCATTGGCAAAACGTCATTTCCGCAAAAACAAATGTCTTTTTATTCAGCTTTACCAATGAAAGCTTGATTTTTTTCAAAAAAATGAAAGAGTATTACCAATTTACTTTAGTCTGATAACGTGATAAAATGATAAAGAATTCAGCGATGAAACATTTTAGGGAAAAAATCAATAGAAAAAAGGAGAGATTGGAGTATGAAAAAATATCTTGCTTTGTTTTTGACTATGGCAATGTCCGTTGGTGTACTGGCTGGCTGCGGTGGCGGCAACGAAGAACCCGCTGCAACTGACGGCGCAGATACAGCGGAACGCACCACATTTACAGTAGGCTTTGACGCAGAATATCCCCCTTACGGCTTCAAAAACGACGCTGGCGAATATGTTGGCTTCGACCTGGATCTGGCTCAGGAAGTATGTGACCGCAACGGCTGGGAACTGATCAAACAGCCCATCGACTGGAGCTCCAAAGATATGGAACTGAACAGCGGCACTGTTGACTGTCTGTGGAACGGCTTCACCATGACAGGCAGAGAAAGCGAATATACTTTCTCCGAACCTTATGTAGACAACAGCATCGTATTCGTTGTTCGTCAGGATTCTGACATCCAGACAAAAGAAGATCTGGCTGGCAAAATCGTCATCACACAGGCTGGTTCCTCTGCACTGACAGCTCTGACCAACACAGAAGACAACGATGAAAACCTGGCTCTGGCAGCTACTTTCGCTTCTCTGGAACAGACACCCGATTACAACAGCGCATTCATGAGCCTGGAAACAGGTGCTGTTGATGCCATCGCCGTTGATATCGGTGTTGCACAGTATCAGCTGACCAACCACAGCGATAAATTCCGTCAGCTGGAAGAACCCCTGTCCACAGAACAGTATGCCATCGCCTTCAAACTGGGCAATGAAGCCCTGAGAGATCAGGTTCAGGCTACACTGGATGAAATGGTAGAAGACGGCACATTTGATGCAATTGCAGCAAATTACGCAGATTACAACCTGGATCAGATGGTTTGCCTTGGCAAAGAATAATCAAATATGATACAATACAAGGGCGTGCGGACAATGTTCCGCACGCTTCTTCCCTGTTTATGACACTGTCTTTCCTTTGAAAGCCTTTGTCCGCACAGGGAGGCTGACATAAAGAAATGGGCTTCCCGTTTTCTTATGTGAGCGCAAAGCGCCAAAACAAAGAAAGGACGAAACAATTTTATGGATGCACAAACCCTTATGAACATCACACAACAATTGGCTGTGGGACTTCTGGATTCCTGCAAAATCTTTTTCCTGACACTGTTATTTTCCATGCCTCTGGGGCTGTTGGTAACCTTTGGGCGCATGTCTAAATGGGCGCCGCTGAAATTCCTTGCGCCCCAAACACTGGTTGAAAAGCTGAAACTGGCACAGTCCGCAGAAGGCAAGGCGGAAAACCTGCCTATGGGCACACGGTTTGCAGGCGGTCTGTTCTTCTTCAAACCCATCCAGTGGATCATCAAAGTATTCATCGCTATTCTGCGTGGTACACCTCTGATGCTGCAGCTGTTTGCCGTTTACTACGGTCCTTACTACCTGTTCGGTATTCCCATCACCAATGAATATCGTTTCACTGCAGTTATCATTGCGTTCTCCATCAACTATGCCGCTTACTTTGCGGAAATCTACCGCGCCGGCATCGAATCCATTCCTGTGGGACAGTATGAAGCAGCTACTGTGCTGGGCTACAACAAAGTCCAGACCTTCCTGCGCATTGTCTTCCCTCAGATGTGCAAACGGATCATGCCCCCTGTAACAAACGAAACCATTACACTGGTCAAAGATACATCCTTTGCCTTCGTTATTTCCTATCCGGAAATGTTCACCATCGCAAAGCAGATCTCTGCGGCACAGACCACCATCATGCCTCTGATCATCGCTGGTGTGTTCTACTTCATCTTCAACGGCATCGTTGCCTTTGTGATGGATAAGACCGAAAAGAAAATGAATTATTATCGTTAAGGAGGCAGCCATGAAATTACTGGAAATCAATCACTGCAATAAAAAATTCGGGGACAACGAAGTCCTCAAGGATATCTCCCTTTCTGTAGAAGAAGGACAGGTTGTGAGCATCATCGGACCCTCCGGCTCCGGTAAATCCACACTGCTGCGCTGCGCAACACTGCTGGAAACCATGGACGGCGGCGACCTGATCTATCTGGGAGAATACACAGCAAAAGCTGACGAAACAGGCAAATCCATTTACGGCACCAAAGCCGAACTGCAAAAGGCAAGACAGCACTTTGGTCTGGTATTCCAAAACTTCAACCTGTTTCCTCATTACTCCGTACTGAAAAACATCACAGAACCCCCCATCCTCATCGGCAAACGCCCCAAAGACGAAGTTTACGCCGAAGCAAGAGAACTGCTGAAAAAAATGGGTCTGGCAGATAAAGAAGATGCTTACCCCTACCAGCTTTCCGGCGGTCAGCAGCAGCGTGTATCCATTGCCCGCGCATTGGCAATGAAACCGAAAATCCTGTTCTTCGACGAACCCACTTCCGCCCTTGACCCGGAACTGACAGGGGAAATCCTGCACGTTATCAAAGAACTGGCAGCAGAACACATGACCATGGTCATTGTTACCCACGAAATGAGCTTTGCCCGTGACGTATCCGACCACATCATTTTCATGGACGGCGGCGTCATTGTGGAAGAAGGGGAACCCAAAGAACTCATCAACAACCCCAAACAGGAACGTACCAAAGCATTCCTGAGCCGCTTCCAGGCATAAGGAGGCACTATGGAACTCCAATTTGTGAAAGTAAGCCCAAATGAAAATATGACACTGCTTATCGAAAGCCCTGTGCCAAGAAGTCAGCATCTGGCAGTGGCAAAGGCACTCATTGCCTACGGCAGTGTTTACGCGGAACAGGCGGGATACATCGAAGAACCGGAAAACAAAGCAGCCTGCGCCCGTCTGCAAATGATGGCTGGGGAATTCTGCGGCAACGCCACCCTTTCTCTGGGGGCATACCTGTTCTCCAAGGAACATCCCGAAACAGGCGCAGAAAAAAACTTCCTGTTAGAAGTATCCGGCGCAGACAGCCTCATCGACTGCCATATGAAAAAAGAAGCTGACGGCTATCTGGGACAGCTTTCCATGCCTATGCCTGCGAAGATTGTCACAGAAACCTATGTGCTGGACGGCGTTTCCTATGAACTGGAAACGGTCTATCTGCCAGGCATCACCCACATCATCGTTCCCAAGGCTCTTTGGGGCAAAAAGGCACGGGAAAAGGCAGAACAGGCGACAGCAGCATGGGAAAATCAGATTGCTGAAGAAGCCTTTGGTATTCTGCTTTTTGACGAAACAGAAATGACGCTGGAACCGCTGGTATGCGTCAAAAACGCCTCTCTCGTATGGGAAAGAGGCTGCGGCAGCGGCACAACAGCCCTTGGCGCAGCTTTGGCAACCAAAAAACAAGATTCCCTTTCTCTGGGATTGAAACAGCCCGGCGGCGTCATGCAGATTGACGCTGAATGGAAAGATGGCTGCCTGCATTCTCTGACTTTGACGGTTCATGTAAAAATCGTGGCAGCAGGTACTGCCTATCTGGAATCTTTCTAACAAAAACATATGAAAAACAAGCAAAACCGGAAACCCATATCAATGGATTTCCGGTTTTTTTACGTGTCAGAAAATCATCCGATTTTCCAAAAATCAGGGATTAGGGCCCGGCTGACCCGGTAGGACCGGTAGCACCTGTTTCACCTGTTGCGCCGGTAGGTCCCGTTGCACCTGTTTCGCCTGTTGCGCCCGTAGGTCCTGTGGGACCTGTTTCACCGGTAGCTCCTGTTGCGCCGCCTTCCCCGGTAGGACCAGTTGCGCCTGTTGCGCCGCTTTCCCCAGTAGGTCCTGTTGCGCCTGTTGCGCCACTTTCCCCGGTAGGACCAGTTGCGCCCGTTGCGCCGCTTTCCCCGGTAGGTCCTGTTGCGCCCGTTGCACCAATTTGACCAGTAGGTCCTGTAGGTCCTGTTTCACCGGTAGGTCCAGTAATGCTCAAGCCCGCAATGCCGGTAGGTCCTGTGGGACCAGTTACGCCGATGCCGGTTGCACCTGTTGCGCCTGTTGCTCCTGTTGCGCCTGTTGCACCCGTTGCGCCGGTAGGTCCTGTAATACCGCCGCCTGTGCCGGTTGCGCCCGTTGCACCGGTGGGACCTGTGGCACCGGTAGGACCTGTTGCGCCGGTAATGCCTGCTGCACCTGTGATACCGGTAGCACCTGTCACGCCCGGGGCACCTGTAGGACCTGTAGGTCCCGTTACACCGGTGATGACAACCACATAACATCCGGGCCAGCATTCCGGCCAGCAGCCGGGATTGCAGGGATTACAGGAATTACAATCTGGATGCCATGGATTGCAGTCAGGACGGCAGCGGTTTTGGTTCTGTCCGCCGCAGGAATGACCGGTATATCCATTCTGTCCGCCTGTGTAACAGCCGCCGCTGTTTCCCGTATTCCGGGGCACAGGTTCACAGCCGAATCCGCCGTACCAGCCGCTGCCGCGGCGATTATACCCGTTTCCGTCGGGATTTCGATACATACGCATTCCCCTCTTTTCCTTATCCTTTTCTGTGTTCATTTTATATTATGTACGCTGCCCAAAATTGTGCCCCTTTTCTCCTGCAAACAAAAAAAGAGAGAGGATTTGTATCCTCTCTCTGCTTTATTATGCTTCCAGATTTGCTTCTGTTGTTTCTTCCGGTTTTCTTTTCAGAATTTCCATGAATTCTTCACCGGTGATGGTTTCTTTTTCCAGCAGATAAGCGGAAATTTCATCCAGCTTATCTTTATGGCTGCTGATAATCTGATATGCCTTGTCATGGGCTTCTTTGACCATGGCAATGACTGCCGCGTCGATACGGGTTGCTGTTTCATTGGAGCAAGCCAATGTGGTATCGCCGCCCAGATACTGGTTGTTGATGGTTTCCAGAGCAACCATGCCGAACTCGTCACTCATGCCGTAACGAGTAATCATGGCTCTTGCCATACGGGTTGCCTGCTCTATATCGTTGGACGCCCCGGTGGTGATGGAGTTAAACTGAATTTCTTCCGCCACACGACCGCCGGTGAGTGTTGCAATTTTATTGAAGGCTTCTTCCTTATTCATGAGGAATTTTTCGCCCTCGTCAATCTGCAGGGTATAACCCAATGCACCGGAAGTTCTGGGAATGATGGTAATCTTATGAACAGGTGCGGAATTTTTCTGGAGAGCCGCTACCAGCGCATGACCAACTTCGTGGTATGCAATGATGGCTTTTTCCTCTTTGGAAATAACCGCGCCTTTCCGCTGATAACCTGCCAGAATCACTTCTACGCTTTCTTCCAGGTCTGTCTGACTTACTTTATCCCGCCCCATACGCACCGCACGGAGGGCGCCTTCGTTGATGATATTGGCAAGTTCCGCACCGGAAGCACCGCTGGTTGCTCTTGCCACAGCGCCAAAGTCGATGTTGTCTTCCATTTTGATTTTTGCCGCATGGACTTTCAAAATGGCTTCTCGACCTTGCAGGTCAGGCAGTTCCACAGGGATTCTTCTGTCGAAACGACCGGGACGCAGGAGGGCTTTGTCCAGTGTTTCGGGACGGTTGGTAGCTGCCAGAATGACAACACCTTTTGTGGCGTCAAAACCATCCATTTCTGTCAGCAGCTGGTTCAGGGTCTGTTCTCTTTCGTCGTTGCCGCCCATGCCGTTGCCGTCACGTTTTTTCCCGATGGTATCAATTTCGTCGATGAATACGATACAAGGGGCTTTTTCCCCTGCCTGTTTGAACAGGTCACGGACTTTCGCTGCACCCATACCTACGAACATTTCCACAAACTCAGAACCGGAAATGGAGAAGAAAGGTACATTGGCTTCCCCGGCTACTGCCTGGGCCAGCAATGTTTTACCGGTACCCGGAGGGCCTACCAGCAGGGCGCCTTTTGGCATTTTCGCACCTACACTGGTGTATTTTGCAGGGTTATGCAAAAAGTCTACGATTTCTTTCAGTGCTTCTTTGGCTTCGTCCTGTCCTGCAACGTCTTTGAATGTCTTGCCGGTCTGGGCTTTTACATAAACCTTGGCGTTGGACTTGCCAAAAGCCATAGCATTGGCACCAAAACCGCCTTTTTTCATCATTCTGCCGAACACCAGCCGCCAGAACAGGAAGAACAGCAGGAACATGATGAGGGAACTCATCCATGGCGAAACTTCCTTGGGCTCAATGGCGGAGAAGTTTGCCCCAGCCGCATACAAACGGTCTACTAGCATATTATCCTGCATCCGCACGGTGCAGTAGAGCATTTCATGCTGCTGCTGACCAGGAAAAATCTGGGTCTGGGGTTCCTCGTTGGTATCTTCTTTCAGGGAATAATAGATCACATCCTCATTGACCTGTACCTGATCGATATTCTTTGCTTCCAATTCGTCCAAGAACACATTGTAACTTACTTCCTGCACCGTGTTATTGGCAAACATGGGCAGTACCAGCCAGTTGATCACAAACATTACCGCCAGGGCAATGAGCCAGTAATAAATCAACGGCTTTTTCTGGTTTTCCATATACATTCACTCGCCTTTCTGCTCGTCGTATGTAAGCATATCTTCCTGTAGATTTGCTTTCATCTTTTCCAATATTTCCAAAAAAACTTCTATTTCTGCTTTCGATAGTCCCCGCAGAGCGATTTTTTCCATCCGCACCACAGCCATTTCTACCTCTCGATGCAGGCTTTTTGCCTGAGGCGTCAAAATAATCCGTTTCAGTCTGGCATCTTCTTCCACAGACAACCGCTGGATCAGACCTTTTTTCTCCATGCCTTTGAGAATCCCCGTCACCGTGGAACGGCGCACATGAAATTCCGCCTCCAGATCTCGCTGGAACACATCCTGCTCCTGATGCTGATAGAGATACTCCAGTATGAATAGCTGCATCCCTGTCAGATTTGTAGCCTCTACGCAGGTCGTGCAGGCGTTGGCACTGTGCCGCATGAGATTGGACACCATTTTCCATTCCAGACAAAAGGAAATTTTCGGCTGCATCCTGTCACCTCCAAAAAATGTTAGGGTACTAACTGTATCTTTCCCTAACAGTATAGCACCCTTTCATCCACTGTATGTGAATAAATTGTAAACATTTTATGAACTTATGAATCTTTTGACCGCTGGATATCTGCCCCCAAAGCCCGCAGCTTTTCCTCAATGCGGTCATAGCCCCGTTCAATGTGGTAAATATCACTGATTTCCGTTTCTCCTCTGGCTGCCAGTGCCGACAAAATCAGGGCTGCTCCTGCCCGCAGGTCTGTGGCACGGACGCTGGTGCCCGTCAGGCTGTCCACACCTTCGATAATGGCGGAACGGCTGTCTATCTTGATATCTGCCCCCATACGCTGCAATTCTGCCGCATGCATGAACCGATTTTCGAATACGGTCTCCGTGATAACACTGGTGCCCTTTGTAACGGCTGCCAAACTCATAAACAACGCCTGCATATCTGTGGGGAAGCCGGGATAAGGCATGGTTTTCAGCTGTATGGGACGAAGTCTGCCCTTCCGGTACACCCGCAGTCCCGATGATGTCACTTCCGTCTTGGCATTACACTCTGTCAATTTGGCAATGACAGGAGTCAAATGTTCCTGCCGCACCTGTTCTAACAAAATATCGCCGCCAGTGATGGCAGCTGCCGTCATAAACGTTCCTGCCTCTATGCGATCGGAAATGACATTGTGTGTGGCGCCATGCAGCCGTTTCTGCCCCTGAATGACAATGGTGTCTGTGCCGTCCCCAGTGATTTCCGCCCCCATTTTTCGCAAAAAAACCGCCAAATCACATATTTCTGGCTCTGCTGCCGCATTCTCTATGGTGGTGGCGCCTTTTGCAAGGGTTGCTGCCATCATAATATTTTCCGTTGCTCCTACGCTGGGAAAATCCAGATAAACCCGTTTGCCACGCAAGCCGTTTTTTGCCGAAAGCTCCACCACTCCATGTTCCAGTTTATGGACTGCCCCCATGATGGAAAATCCTTTCAAATGCAAATCCACCGGTCTGCTGCCAATGGGACAGCCGCCGGGCAAAGGCAGTGCTGCCTGATGACATCTTGCCAGCAAAGGTCCTGCTGCCAGAAAAGACGCCCGCATGGCACAGGCATTTTTCTCCGCCGCCTGCTGATTGGATAATGTTTCGCTACAAATGCGCATGGTTTCCGTAAGCCCATCATAAGATGTTTCTGCGCCAAATTCCTCCAATAATTCCGCCATTTCCATGACATCTGTCAATGCTGGAACGTTTGTAATGGTGCAGGGTTCTTCTGTCAGCAGACAAGCTGCCAGTATGGGTAAAACGGCATTTTTCGCTCCACTGATCCGCACCGTACCGTGAAGGGCTTCGCTTTGCCGTACAATCAATTTTTCCATGGTTCTGACCTCGTTTTTTCTGAAATTTGTGTTTTTAGTATGCCCATGGAACACATTCGCAGTCTGAAAAATCAAAGGAAAAAACGCAATTTTTTGTCAGAAAAATAGGGCTTTACATCCCCAAAAAATCCGTGTATAATTAACCATGAACTTTGCGGATGTAGTTCATTGGTAGAATGAAAGCTTCCCAAGCTTTAGAGGCGGGTTCGATTCCCGTCATCCGCTTTTTTGACCTGTTGGCAATGCCAGCAGGTTTTTTTATTTTTTTGAAAAAATACCTTTTTTATGAAACCTTTCTTTTTTCCTTCCGTCAAACAAAACAGAAAACATCGGAAACAAACATAAATCAAAAAAATTGCGACAACAAAAGGAGGTTGCTTATTATGAAACGAAATGTCATTACAGCTTTGTCATTAACCGCAGTTCTGCTTTGCGGCACCACAACAGCTTTTGCCCAAGAAGCACAGGCACCTGTTGCTGAAAACCCTTCCGCAGAGGCACCCATTCCCGCTCTGCCGGAACGGTATCTGGCTTACGGCAGAATCACTGACATCCGCAAAGAAAACGGCGTCATCAAATCCATCACTGCTGAAGATGTGCAGGATCAGACAGTCATTTATATCGTATCTGAAGATACCCTGTGTCTGGACAGTGGCAGAGGCACACAGATGGACATCAATGACCTGAAAGTTGGCGACGGCGTATACTTCTATCATAGTCCTGCCATGACCATGAGTATTCCTCCACAGACCTCTGTGGAAGCCATTGTGGGCAATACGCCTATGGACGTAGCTTGTGCCCGTTTCCACACCGTAGAGGCAGTGGAAAACACACAGAACGGCATCCGCATTACCACCGACCAGGGCGGACTGTATATCACTGTCGCAAAAGATGCTACAGCAACATCCTATGCAGATAACAGCGCCTTTGATCTG
Source organism: Anaerotignum lactatifermentans (assembly GCF_014982935.1). NCBI lineage: Bacteria > Bacillati > Bacillota > Clostridia > Lachnospirales > Anaerotignaceae > Anaerotignum > Anaerotignum lactatifermentans. Next base: position 14,705 of record NZ_JADCKK010000061.1, read on the forward strand.
GCTGATCTGAAGGAAGGCGACCGGATTTTCACATGGTATGATGTTGTAGCAGAAAGTTACCCCGCTCAGGCTGGTGTAAATCGCGTTGTGGTAGTTCCTGCTGCGGAAGATACAGAAACAGCTGCATCTCCTGTGAAAATTTCCTACAGCAAGTCCGAAATGACTACAAAGGACGATGTAACCTGCGTACCTCTGCGGGAAACAGCTGACGCTTTGGGCTTAACCCTTACATGGGATCGTGACAGCCGCACAGCCACACTGGAAAGCGACACACGCGCCATGGATCTGGCAGAAGGCAAAGACCTGTATGTTTCCACATCAACCATTCCCGGTGCCGTTGGCATGACTTCTCCCGGCACATTGGGCGTTGCGCCTTATATCGCCGATGATGGCGCTATGTATGTGCCTGCGGAAGCCTTTGAATGGCTGGTAGGCTATGATGTAACCGAAGATGATACTACCGTTACCATCGCTGCGGAAAAATAAAAATCATCCTATCTAAATAAATGAACTGAACCCAAAAAGTTAGACAATATTTTCAAATTAAAATTGTTTAAGAAGCCAGAAGGGCTTGTTGTCTGTAAATTGCAGGTGGCAAGCCCTTTAACTTTGCTTTGATTCGATGGTTATT
>NZ_JADCKK010000062.1:0-15053 GCF_014982935.1 Anaerotignum lactatifermentans
TATGACGGATGTGATTAATCCAAAAAGAGCCTCGCCAGACCAATTACTCCCTTATCATAAAAAAATAAGTGCAGAGGGTAAAGCACAAATGATATGCTTTATCTCTTACACTTATATGGTACTAAAAGAGAAAGCACAAAATCTCTTGCAAGGGAAAGATTTTGTGCTTTGATTCTCTCATATCACATAACAGATGGGTTGTTTTTTGGAAATCATTCCCCTTTCAGCAGATGGGAAATGGATTTATACAGTACAAATGTGATGGCGCAGTTCAGACCTGCTTTGATCAGGTTGAAAGGAATGATGGCGGGCAGCAGCATGGGGATAACTTCTTCCATGGATGTGCCCAGGAAAATAGGTGTCAGTACCAGGTTCATCAGTACCATAGCGCCTGTCATAACCAGCGCGCCTACGATGAGGGCGATGGCTGCTGTTTTTCTTGTTTTATTTCTGCGGTAGATGTTGCCGGCAATCAGTACGCAGCTGCCTGTTGCGAAGATGTGCATGATGATGCCGATGGGACCGCCGCTTGCTGCGCTGACAGTCATACCCTGAATGATGGATACGACAACGGTCAGCAGGAAACCAGCCACAGGGCCAAAAGCAAAGGTACCAATGAGGATAGGCACGTCCGCAGGATCATATTCCAGGAAAGGTGCCGCGGGAATGATGGGGAAATGCACGGTTGCCACCAGAATCAGAGAGATGGCGCCCAGCATACCCAGAGCTGTCAGTTTTCTTACATTCTGTTTTCTTTTTACCGCTGTTGTTTTTACTGCGTTTTCCATGATTTTTCTTCCTCCATTTTTTGTTTAGAATTTTCAGGCTTCCGCCAAGCTTTGTGACGAACTTTTTCTCTTTTTGCAAAAGAAAAAGCCTGAAAATCTTCAGGCTAAACAAGCAAAATAAAGGTTGGGCTTTTTCGCATCCGCGCGAAAAACGCACCAAACTTTTATTCTTCTCCCATCCAGACTATACTGTCGGTTTCGGAATCGCACCGAATCCTGCGCCAAAGCGCTCGCAGACTTTACTGCCGATCGGGAATTTCACCCTGCCCTGAAGAATTTCATATTTCATTTACAAGTTCATTATATCAGCTGTGAAAAAACTGTCAAGATTTTTTATTAGAAAATACTATCAAAAAAATAGGCTTTACTTTATGCAAAACAACAGTTTTCCGCAGACCATCCTGCATTCTGGAAAAAAAGCCCATGGACTGTCATGGGCTTAGAAAATGCTTAACCTTCCTGCGCTGCAGTATTCGCAGATGTTTCAGCTGCAGGTGCTTTTACAGTTGCCGGATCTACCGCAAACAGTTTAATAGCGGTTTTCGGGTCCGCACTCTTATAGTACACTTCCACCAGGCTGTCCGGTTCCAGACTGCCTGCCCGTGTCATGTCTGCCTGATCTTTGGTGAAGATCCGCAATGTGCCATCTTCCAGACGCAGCACCAGATTATACTGTGCCGCTTCCACAACGGTACCGGTCACCTGTTCCACGCCTTCCGCTGTCAGGTCTGTGAAAACAAGCTGTCCTGCCTTTGTCTGCATGGCTACAGGGAAGAAAGCGGAGAATAAGTCCGCAGGCACATACTGTACCCCGTCCAGCAGTTCCGGCGCGCCGCCGATGCTTTTTGTTTCGCCTTCTACCAGATAGGCATCCTTACCAGAAGCAAAACCAACCGTAGTTGTACCGTCAGAAAGGGTAACGGAACGTGTCTGTTTATCCCACGCTACGGTATAGCCCAGAATATCCCCTACTTCTCGTACAGGCACCAATTTTGTGCCCCATTCATCTGCGTACAGAGACTGGGTTACTTCTGTATCCTGCACCATCATGGTACCGGAAATTTTTTCCGCCCCAAAAGCTGTTGTGCCGCAGCCCAATGTCAAAATACCAGCCAGCATATATGCCATCATCCGTTTCATAATCCTCTCTCCCTTCCAATAGGTACTTTTGGTCTTTTTTTCAGTATATCAAATAGTATGGCACAAAAACATTACATTTCTGTAAAGAATCTTTGACAAAACCATAACAATTATTCCACGCCCCGCATGGTCAGAGAAATGCGTTTGCGCTGCAAATCCACGCTCATTACTTTCACCGTCACGATATCCCCCAGTTTCACCGCTTCTAAGGGATGTTTGATGAATCGGTCGCAAATCTGAGAAATATGCACCAGACCATCCTGATGAACGCCGATGTCCACAAACACGCCGAAGTCAATGACATTACGGACAGTGCCTTTCAGGACCATGCCTTCTTTCAAATCCTCCATGGTCAGTACGTCACTGCGAAGGACAGGGGCAGGGGCTTCATCACGGGGGTCACGACCGGGTTTTTCCAGTTCCTTGACGATATCCTGCAAGGTAGGCAGACCGATGCCCAGTTTTTCCGCTGTTTCTTCTGTCATGCTGACTTTGTTTGCCAAGCCTTTCACCTGACCAGACGCCACATCATCCAGAGAATAGCCGCAGAGTTTCAGCAATGCTTCCGCCGCCTTATAGCTTTCGGGATGAACGCCAGTCTTATCCAAAGGCATATCGCTTTCGGCAATGCGCAGGAAACCGGCGCACTGTTCAAAGGCTTTGGGACCCAGTTTGGGCACTTTTTTCAGTTCTTTCCGGTTATGGAACAGACCGTTTTCTTCACGATATGTGAGAATATTTTTCGCAACGGTGTTGTTGATGCCTGCTACATAAGAAAGCAGAGCCGGGCTTGCAGTGTTCAAATCAACGCCGACGCTGTTTACACAGTCCTCTACCACGCCGCCTAATGTTTCGCCCAGACGTTTCTGGTTCATGTCATGCTGATACTGCCCAACGCCGATGGATTTGGGGTCGATTTTCACCAGTTCCGCCAGAGGGTCTTGGATACGTCTGCCAATGGAAACGGCAGAGCGCAGGGCAACGTCATAATCCGGGAATTCCTCCGCACCCAGTTTGGAAGCGGAATACACAGAAGCCCCTGCTTCGTTGGCAATGATGTAATAAACTTTTTTATCCAGTTTTTTCAGCATTTCCGCCACAAACTGCTCCGATTCTCTGGAAGCGGTGCCGTTGCCGATGGAAATCAGGTCTACATCGTATTTTTTGATAAGAGCCGTCAGTTTCTTTTCCGCTTCGGCGGTCTTGTTCTGAGGGGGTGTGGGATAGACCACGGTAGTTTCCAGGGGTTTGCCTGTTTCATCAATAACGGCAATCTTACAGCCAGTACGATAAGCAGGGTCTAATGCCAGCACGGTTTTTCCCTTGATGGGCGGCTGCAAGAGAAGCTGTTTCAGGTTTTCCCGGAATACACCCATGGCGGATTCTTCGGCTTTTTCTGTCAAATCGTTACGGATTTCCCGTTCCAGAGAGGGGGCAATAAGGCGTTTATAGCTGTCGGCAATGACTTCCTGCAACAATTCCACCGCAGGGCTGTTTTTGCGGATGAGCTTCCGTTCCAGTTTTTGCAGGAGTCTTTCTTCGTCCCCTTCCAGCTTCACTGTCAGGATGCCTTCTTTTTCCCCACGGTTTACCGCAAGGATGCGATGTCCTGCGGCTTTTTGCAGAGGTTCGCTGTAATCGTAGTACATTTCGTAGACGGTTGGTTCTGTCTGTTCTTTTGCCGCCTTTGTCACCAGCTGACCATGTTTCACGGTTTCTTCCCGGAGCATTTTCCGCAGGTCTGCGTCATCGGAGAACTGTTCTGCCAGAATATCTTTTGCCCCATTGATGGCATCTTCCACAGTTTCCACGCCTTTTTCCGCGTCTACAAAAGCGGCGGCGTATTCTTCCAGCGGCACCAGAAATGCCTGTCCGAAAATGTATTCCGCCAGAGGCGCCAGACCTTTTTCCTTGGCAATGGATGCACGGGTGCGGCGTTTGGGGCGGTAAGGACGGTAAATATCCTCGATTTCTGTCTGGGTCATTGCCCCTTCCAGTTTTGCGGAAAGTTCATCAGTCATAGCACCCTGTTCCGTAATGGCATTGCGCACCATTTCCCGTTTTTCTTCCAGATTCCGCAGGGCAGTGAGCCGTTCCGCCAGCTGACGGATGATCTGGTCATCCAGAGAGCCGGTGACTTCCTTACGATAACGGGCAATGAAAGGCACGGTGTTCCCTTCATCCAGCAGTTTCACGGTGTTTTCCACCTGAGAAGCCTTGATGCCCAGTTCTATCTGTAACTGTTTCAAAATATCCATAGATGTGTTTCCTTTCTCCAAAAAAATATCTCTTTTTCCATTTTAGCATACAAAATGGACGGTTGCCGAAAAAATTTTCTTCCTCCGTTTTCCAAAAAACGTGTTTTTCCGCATACAAAACGCGGAATGAAAACAATCCCCGTAAAAATACAACAGCTGGAACCCTATACAAGGATTCCAGCCATATTTGTTTTCTGACGTTTTTTCCTTTATTTCGCACGGTAGTTTTTCCAGATGCAGTCCAGTTTGGATTTGCACAAAGCACCATCCATGGTGAGCCAGTAAGCGTTTTTGCCATCTACCACTTTCCGCTCCGCATAGCCTCTGCACACCAGATAATCCAGATGGGCAATGGTTTCCCCTACGGCGAACCAACGCTGGGACAGAGGGAATTCCTCCCATGTTTTCCCGCGCATGGACCAGCGCAGGCAAGCGGCAATCTTTGTGGCATGACTGCCGGGGAACTGCTGGATGGCGTCTACCGTTTCTTTCATTCGTTTCAAATGATGCTCCACGATTTCGTCCATACGTTCATAAACGTTCATATCGTTTTTCCGATGGGCAGGCAGGGCTGTCCGAATGGGGATATCCCTTGTTTTCACCAGGGAATCCAGATAATTTCCCAGAGAATCCGCTGTGCCTACCCAACAGGTGATGTTGGGGGTGATGTCAAAAAGGATATGGTCTGCCGTAAAGAGGAGCTGTTCCTCTCTCTGGTACAGAAGCATCTGCCCCGGTGTGTGTCCGGGCACCAGAATGCACTGAAATTTCCATTTCCCTACGGTGATCACGTCCCCGTCCTCCAGCTCTTCCACATCGAAAAAGCATTCCGGCTCAAAACCTCTGGCAGGATTGCCGCTGTGGAGGATATTGATCTGTTCCTGTGTAAAGCCTTCGGCAATGAAATTGGCATCGGAAACTTTCCAGACTTCTCCCACCATCAGCCCTTCCAAAACGGCATAATCCACACGGCTCATGTACATTTTGCCGGGCTTGTCCTTCATAAGGGTAGGCGCCAGACCGGTATGGTCTGCGTGAAGATGGGTCAGGAACAGATTTGTCTTTTCCCAGTCCGCGTCCAGTTCTGCCAGCCCTTCCAGAAGGGCATCCAGACATTCTTTCCGATTGAATCCAGTATCTATAATCAGTGTTTCGCCGCTGTCCTGAATGACATAGCAGTTCAGGTTTTTCAGGGGATTGTCCGGCAGAGGCACATCCACCCGATAAACGGCGGGGTTTTCATATATCTTTGTCAGCATAGTTGTGTTCCTTTCTCTTTTTCAAACTGCATTTATTATAAAACAATCAGACAGTGGCATACAAGGCGGAAATCAGACGGTTTTTCTATGGTATTTCTCATTTGCTTTGAGCAAAATGCAGATTTTTTGCAGGAAACCATTTCCTTTGGGGCATCTTTATCAGAAAACAAAAAGCAATGTTTTCTCAAGGAGAAGCTGTTTGGTCTGTCCTGTTTTTTTATAAAAATTCCATTTTTATTTTTCATAATGTAATATATACTTGACATTTAGAAAGATATAGTATATAAATAAAGTAAGAGATGAAAATGAAGATACAGGAAGGGGGAACATCCTTGAAAAATCTGAAGCTGAAAGCCGCCCGGGCGGCGAAAGACCTTTCCCAAGAGCAATTGGCACAACTGGTGGGCGTCACCCGGCAGACCATCGGCATGATTGAGGCTGGGAAGTACAACCCTACCCTAAACCTGTGCATTGCCATCTGCAAGGCGCTGGGAAAAACACTGGATGAATTATTCTGGAACGAGGAGGAATGAGGTATGATCAAAGACGAACGTATTGAACAGGCAAGGAACAAAATCTGGGCAGAAATGATGCAGATTCTGTATTTTATTGCGGTATTGTCCTTTGTGGTAAAAATCCTGTTCCTGCACCAGAGTTTGCAGGACTGCACTTTGGAATATGTGATTTTGATTCTGACACCCATTTATCAGATGATTCGTGCCAGACAGATGGGCGTTGTGCTGAATGTAGTGGCAAAGCCCAATCCCAAACGGCTGGTGGCTTCTCTGGTGGGTGGCATGGTGGCTGTGGGCATCTGCTTTGCCATGCAGACAGAAACAAAACAGCCTGCGGAAATCTTCACCATGCTGGGCACCTTCGTAGTGGTATTTCTGGTGGTGCAGTTCGGCATGTACCGCATGGGCAAACGCAGACAGGAAAAGCTGGAAAAAGAATATGACGATGAGGATTAAAAAACCGTGGTACTTTGTACCACGGTTTTTCATTCAATCTAAATTCCACCGCCTGCAAAGGCGAATGAGGGACAGCACAAAAATCACAAGGGACAATCCCAACAGCACTTTCAGCCAAAAAGTCTGATTTGTCAGAGAAAACGCCAAGCCGGGCACAGTCACCGCAAATCCCAGCACTGCCACGACAATGCCATAGCCCACCAGCAAAAGCCCGAAGGCATGCACAGGAATCCCTTTTCGCTTCATACCCACCAGCACATCCACCACCAGACAGGCGCCAAGGCAAAAAGCGGAATCTCCCAAGTTCAGTCCCCTAAAAGGAAAATCCGGGGCGAAAAGGGTCTGCGCCAGACACAGGGCAATGAAGCCGCTGAACAGGCAGCCGTCTTTCTGGGGACTGCGTTTCCATCGCTTTTCAAATTCCGCTTGCAGGATTTTTTCGTCTTCTGTCATGGAACATCCCCCCTCTGCCTTTCAATCATTTATCTTCTTTTATGATACCACAGGTCTGACAAGTTTTCCTCGGACAAATCCACGAAAAACCAGTGTAGACAGCAGACAATCTGCACGATGTATGTCTAGAAATCATGGCGGCTACCGCCATCGCTTCCGATTTCCTCAAAAATATTTATAATCTCCTCTATTTTCTGAAAACATGCCGCATCTGTCAGGCTTTCATCCTCCAAAACAGCCTTAATTTTCCGCAACGCTTCATAACATCGCATTTCCAACAATTCTTCCACCGAAAAAGATAATTCTGGAAAGCAACTTCCCATTAAGAAAACATTACTTTTCCTTGATTTCTTGATGGGAATTGCGACGGCTATCTTCAGAAGAAAACAAATCCAAATATAATCTCAGTAAAATAAGAAAGCCAAAATTCTCTATATGACAAGGATTTTAGCTTTCTTTTTTTCTTATGAAGATGCCCCTAAAATGTATTTCTATTTTCTGTTTTGCTAAAATTTCCACCAACATTTCCGTATATAAATCCATTTTTTCACCATCCTTCCAATGTGGACTAATTCTAGTCCCATTATACCATAGGGATTTCCTAGAATGAAGCAAAAAAGAACTTGTTTCAGTCCACAAGGAGGTACCCATGGAACCAAAAATCAAACAATCCCCCACCATCCCCATTGGGGAAAACATCCGCCGCATCCGTCTGGAAAAAGGCATGGGACAGACAGAGCTTGTCCGGCAGATTCAGCTTCTGGGCGTTCCCCTGACCAGAGAATCTCTGGTGAAAATCGAACGGGGCATTCAGCACATCTCCGCCGTCCAGCTTCGTGCCATTCGAGATGTGCTCCAAACCACCTACGACGCCCTCCTTGCGGAAAAATCCTGAAAAAATGCAAATTTTCCGAAAAAAATCCTTGCCTTTTTCTTTTTGGTATGCTATGCTGTTTTGGTATGGGCGCATACGTCCATCTAGAAGTAAATCCTTGCTCTTTCTTCGGGAAAGGGCCATTAGTCCAAAAGGAGGTGTAACCTAACATGAACAAATACGAATTGGCGTTGGTATTGAGTCCCGCACTTGACGATGAAGGCAGAGCGGCTGAAGTTGCCAAAGTACAGGCTGTCCTGGAAAGATTCGGCGCAAAAATCGAAAAAGTTGATGATTGGGGCAAAAGAAAACTCGCTTACGAAATCCAGAAAGTAAACGAAGGTTTCTACAGCTTCACAACTTTCGAAGCACCCGCTTCTGCACCTGCAGAAATCGAAGCTCGTATGCGTATTATGGAAAACGTTCTGCGTTATCTCATCATCCGCAAAGAAGCGTAAGAAAAAGGAGGGTTTTCTATGAACAAAGTGATTTTGATGGGCAGACTGACAAAGGACCCCGAGGTGCGTTATGCGCAGGGCAGTGAACCCCTTGCAGTAGCCAGATACACTTTGGCAGTGAACCGCCGTTTCAAACGACAAGGCGAGCAGGACGCTGACTTTATCGGATGCGTTGCATTCGGCAAAGCTGGCGAGTTTGCAGAAAAATATTTCAAAAAAGGTCAAATGGTCGGCGTTGTCGGCAGATTACAGGTTCGTTCCTGGGACGACAACGAAGGGAAAAGACACTGGACAACAGAAGTTGTCGTAGAAGAACAGCACTTTGCAGAAAGCAGAGCGTCCTTCGAAAACAACAGCAGCCGTGGTGACTATGCCCCTGCTGCTCCCGCACCCGCTGCTCCCAAGCAGACAAGCGGCGGCGCTGACGGTTTCTACCCCATCGACGAAAGCATCGAAGACGACGATTTGCCCTTCTAAATTCATCGAAAAGGAGGCTCGGAACATGATTCAGAAAAAACGTGGTCGCAGAAAAAAACGCGTATGCCAGTGCTGTGCAGATAAAGTGACAACAATCGATTACAAAGATGTAAGCAAACTGAGAAGATACGTTTCCGAAAGAGGTAAAATCCTTCCCAGAAGAATCACAGGCAACTGCGCAAAACATCAGAGAGCGCTGACAACAGCAATCAAGAGAGCAAGACACGTATCCCTGATGCCCTACACACAGGACTAAGATACCGCTCGATTTTTTACAAACACAAGATTTCCCTTTGGGGGCATCTTCATAAGAAAACAAGGAAAGCTGAAATTCTTAAAAAAGGATTTCAGCTTTTTTATTTTGACTGAATGAACGATGATGTTTTCTTATGAAGATAGCTCAGTTTTTTTCTGCTCATTTTTCCTTCCCCTGCCCTGTCCTTTTGGACAAAAACAGGAATAAAACCCAGTTTTTTCGCCTATATTATCTACAAAGGTCGTACATCCGGCGAAAGGAGGGGTTTTTGGATGCACAAAAGAAAAAAAGCCACCGAGGGCGAAAAAGTTCTGGCTGCCATTTACGCCATCCAGTTAGAGCTGCGGCGGGCACAGGCAGGCTTTCAGGATGAAACCGACGAAGCCCTCATTGACAGCTACATTTACGAGATCATCTCTCTGCATAAAAAATACGAATATTACCTGCGGCGGGCAAAGGAATTAGGGCTGGCTGCCGCAGGATGCGCGAAAATCAGCTGATACAAATAAAGGGGGAAGAAATATGAGTTCTACCACCGTTTTATCTGCCATGGTCATCACCTGCCTGGTGATCGTGGTGCTGGTGGCGCTGGCAAAGCCCCTGCAGGGGCTTTTTCGCTTTCTGCTTTCAGGGATTTTGGGCTCTGCCCTGCTCTTTCTTTTGAGCAGGCTGGGCTTTGCCGTAGGCGTCAATGCTGTCACCTTTGTGGTAACAGGGCTGTTGGGGATGCCGGGGGTGGCAGGTCTTGTGGTGCTGAGCCATTTTCTTTGAGAAAATGTAGGTTTTTGTAAACTCCTGTCGAGAAGAAATGGCAGAAAAATCATTGGGGCAAATTGACAGCACGCCATGATTTGTGATATGATATCCACAGATAAGATCAGTATCGGAAACGCTGGTTTTATCGGAAACAAAGTCTTCTTTTATGATAAGAATACCCCCATTTTTCTTATCACTTGCCGAAAAGAACCATCGGGTCCCCCAATCCGATGGCTTTTTTCATTTTTCCCCATTTTTTCTAGAAAGGAGTCTTTCTATGACACCTGAACAACTGGCAACGGATCTGAAAAGCCTGCTTTTACAGAAGGACTTTCGCCTTGTACAGCAGCCCGAGGACACTCCTGCATTTGATCTGTACATACGCATTGAAAACCCTGTTTGCTGTGTGCTGGCAGTACAACCCCATGACACTGCCGAACATCGGGAAGATGTGGCAGCCTTTGTGGAAGGGCTGCAAAAACAGCTTCCTCAGATCCAATGTACCCAGCTCATCTGTCTGTATCTGACCATCGGCGCGGAGTCTTTGGCGGAAGTACATCCTCTGGCAGACACAGACCGCATGGGCAATCTGCACCACATCGCTTGGCATTACGCCACGGACACACAAACCTTGCAGACAGCCGACGGCAGCCCGGACAAGCTCATGGGCATTGAAAAACTGCTGCGGATGGCAGCCACCGGCGAAGAACTGCCCAAGGACACCCTGCGGAAAGACACCGCCGGAAAACGCCCCGTGGTAACTTTCACTATTTTTGCCATCTGCGCTGCCCTGCTCCTTTACGGCATGGTAACAGGACAAAACGAATTTCTCTGGGAGCGTTTCAGCGTCAGCAGAGAAGCAGTATTGGGGCAGGGGCAGTATTACCGCCTCATCACTGCCATGTTCTTCCACGGCAGTATCATGCACCTTGCCGCCAACAGCATTTACCTCTTTTACTTCGGCAGTCGGGCAGAACTGCTGCTGGGCAAAGTTCGCTATGTGATCCTGTATCTCATTTCCGGTATCTGCGGCGGACTATGCAGCATTTTTCTGGGGCATTACGCCTCCATTGGCGCATCTGGTGCCATCTTCGGACTTTTGGGCGCCATGCTCATCCTCACACGGGAGAAAGGTTCCCGTTATACAGGCATGAACTACGCCACCATGATATTGCTGGCATTCACAGCCCTTGCCATGGGCTTTCTGGATGTGGGTGTGGACAACTGGGCACATCTGGGAGGTTTCCTCTCCGGCGCGCTGGTGTTCTTCCTCATGTTCCGTGCCAAAGAATGAGCCCTGCGGACGGTTGTTCCCTCTTGACAAGGTGGGAGCGACCGTCTTTTTTTGCACAAAACCGACCACTTTTCCCCACAGGTTTTCCACGTCTTTTTTTGGGGATAACTTGCCATTTATACACAGAATAGGATACAATAAGTGGGAAAAGGTGAAAATGTAACAAAAACCACACCAAATTTTCAATATATTCCACCAAATAAATTTGAAAAAACAAGATATAGTCCACAGGCAACCCATGTTATCCACACTTTTTCTGTGGATAAGTGTAAAACCATGTGGATAACCGGAAAGGAAGGATAGAAAAATGGACCATTTGACACAATTATGTGCCAGATTGCAGGAAGCCGCATCCGCTTCCCCCTACGCAGAAAAAAAACTGGTGTTCGGTGACGGCTGCCAGAATCCCCGACTGATGATGATCGGCGAAGCCCCCGGCGGCGATGAAGAAAAGCAGGGTCGTCCCTTTGTGGGCAAAGCAGGGAAAAACCTGTCTGCGTTTCTGGAAACCATCGGCTTGAATCGGGAAGAAATCTACATCTCCAATGTGGTGAAGCTGCGCCCCACCAAGGAAAGCCCTAAAACAGGAAAAGCCGTGAACCGTCCCCCTTCCAAGGATGAAATCGCCTTTTTCCTGCCCTTCCTACAGGAAGAAATCAAAGTGGTGAATCCCCAATGGATTGTCACATTGGGCAATGTGCCGCTGAAAGCCGTCACAGGGGATGCCAAAGCCGTCATTGGCGACTGGCACGGCAAGCCTTTCACGCTGGAGGACGGCAAAATTCTGTTCCCTCTCTACCACCCCGCTGCCATCATCTACAATCGGGCATTGTCCGAAACTTATCAGCAAGACCTGATGACACTGAAAGGATTATTGGAAAAATAAGCATACAAAAAGGAACCCTTTCAGAAAACATGTCTGATAAAATCCTATAAAATAAACAAGCTGGAATCCTTTTTTACCGCAAAGATTCCAGCTTTTTGTTTGCTTATAAAGTTTTTTATTCTGCCAGTTTTTTCAACAGTTTTGCATAGGTTTCCACGCCCAACGCCAAAATTTCCTCATCAAACTGGAACTGTGCGCTATGGAGAGAATGGGTATAGCCTTTTTCCGCGTTGCCACTGCCTAAGAAAAAGAACATGCCCGGTACTTTCTGCAGATACAGAGAGAAATCCTCTGCCAGCATATAAGGGGGTGTTTCTTCGTAAGCATCCCCTGCCACTTCCTGCAAAAGTTCCACCAGTTTGGGGTCGTTATCCACCACGCGATACATGTGACGGAACACGGCTTCTCCTTTGCAGCCATAACCAGCGGCAATACCAGAAGCCACTTCCTGGACGCGTTTTGTCATGGTTTCGTAGGCTTCATCACTGAATGCACGCATGGTGCCTTCCAGCTTCACTTCCTTGGCAATGATGTTGCAGGCTTCGCCGCCGTGGATGGCACCGAAGGTAAGTACGCCGCTGTCCAAGGGGGATACATTCCGGGAAAGGATGGTATGCAGTCCTGTAATGACTGCCCCTGCTGCCAGCACCGCGTCATGCCCCAGCTGGGGCTGCGCGCCGTGGGCACTTTCCCCGTAAATATGCACATCCACTTCCCCGTTTCTTGCCATCATAGCGCCTTTGCGGCAAGCCACTTTCCCCTGAGGCACCTGAGGGAAGATATGACAGCCGATGATGCAGCGGACAGGATGTTTTTCAAAGAGTCCTGCATCCACCAGAAGCTGTGCACCGCCGGGACCTTCTTCCGCAGGCTGGAAAATGAGGACAACATCGTTTTCCAGTTCGTCTTTGTGTTCCTGCAAGTATTTGGCAAAGCCCAGCAATACTGTCACATGTCCATCGTGACCGCAGGCATGCATACAGCCCACATGCTCCGAGGTGAAGTCGCAGCCTGTCTGTTCTGTTACCGGCAGGGCATCCATATCCGCGCGGAATGCCACCGCTTCTTTCTTACCTTTGCCCCGAATCACTGCCACCACGCCTGTTTCCAGCCATGTTTCCAGCTCTGTGATGCCGAAGCCCTCCAGTTTTTCCCGAATATAGGCGGAGGTTTTGTATTCCTTCAGCCCCAGTTCGGGGATTTTATGCAAATCGCGGCGAATCTGCCGCAGTTCTTCTACCATATTTTGAAAATACGTTTCCATTGGCTTTCCTCCTTTGTTCTGATTGTTCTCATTGTTCTCATTGTATCACAGACATCTTTCTTTGGAAAGGATACAAATTCTGTGGAAAATCTGCCCAATTTCGTATATAATAAAAGGCAAATACAAAAATCAAAAAATAAAGGAGAGATTTACCCATGGATTATGATATGACCAATCCCTATGAAATTGCGAAATACATCAAGGAAGCCAAAAAGGCAACACCTGTCAAAGTATATGTAAAAGGCGACCTGAGCGGCGCATCCGCAGAAGGCGTAAAAGTATTCGGTCAGGGGGATTTCTGGATCCTCATGGGCGACCACGCTGCCGTACAGGCTCTGCTGGACAGCAAAAAAGACGCCATTGTTGACTGCGCTATGGAATATGACAGAAGAAACTCCGCTGTTCCCATGCTGGACATCACTGGCGTGGAAGCACGCATCGAACCCGGCGCATTCATCCGTGACCGGGTAAGCATCGGCAAAAACGCTGTTGTTATGATGGGCGCTGTGATCAACATCGGTGCGGAAATCGGCGAAGGCTCCATGGTTGACATGAACGCTGTTCTGGGCGCAAGAGCAACTGTAGGCAAAAACGTACACGTTGGCGCAGGTGCAGTGCTGGCAGGCGTTCTGGAACCCCCCAGCGCAACACCCGTTATCGTAGAAGACGGCGTAATGATCGGCGCTAACGCAGTGGTACTGGAAGGCGTACGCATCGGCGCTAACGCTGTTGTTGCAGCAGGCGCTGTGGTAACAGAAGACGTACCCGCAGGCGCTGTTGTAGCTGGCTCCCCTGCTAAAGTCATCAAAATGAAAGACGAAAAGACAGAAGGCAAAACACAGCTCATGGAAGACCTGAGAAAATAATCCTTTCTGGAAAGCAAAACATCCCCTCTCTCAGGGGCATCTTCATAAGAAAACAAAGAAAGCTAAAATCCTTATCACGACAAAGGATTTTAGTTTTCTTATTTTTTTTATTAAGATTTTTGTTATGTTTTCTTATGAAGACAGCCATCGCAATTCCCCTTAAGAAATCAGGGAAAATAAAAATCAATGTTTTCTTAAGGGGAAGTTGCTTTAAGAGGGGATGTTTTTTGTTGGGACAGAAAAAAGGCGGCAGTTGCCTGCCGCCGGAAAGAATCTTTATGATGTGTATCATTTACCAGAAATTCCAGAAGGAAGCAGCTGCTGGGGTTTCTGTCTTGGTGCCAGGTTTCATGGCTTTCTGGAAATCTGTCATGGCATTCTGCAATTTGGTGTAAGCTGCATTCACAGTATTCTGGGAAGTCAGAGGGGCTGTCAGAATTTTTTCTGCTTCTGCCACTGCAGTAACCAATGCGGTTTTCTGTGCCTGAGGTACCCATTTTTCCGTAGGTGCCACATCTGTGCCGTTATTAGAAGATACTTTTACACCTTCCATGGCTTTCTTCGCTTCTGCTACCTTTGCCTTCAGTGTGTCCACGTTGGATACACTGACTTTAATGGTGAAAGTACCTACTACATTGCTGCCATCCTGCGCAGTCGCCTTAATGACAGCCTGACCGGGCATCAAAGCAGTGACTTTCCCATTTTCCACTTTGACTACGTCAGGATTTTCACTAGTCCAAACAACAGTCTTGTTTGTAGCATCGCCGGGCTGTACATCTGCTGTCAATGTTGCGACGTCGTTCACATTCAGTGTGTTTTTGCCGCTGATGGTAATCTGTGTCACTTTTACATCAGCCTTTGTTACGGTTACAGTACAGGTTGCTGTTTTATCTCCCGCTTTGGCAGTAATAATGGCTGTTCCTTCTGCTTTCGCTGTCACTTTGCCGTTATTGTCCACTGTCGCAACATTTGTTGCATTGCTTTCCCATGCAACCGTTCTGTTTGTTGCATTATCAGGTTTTACTGTTGCAGTCAGAGTTGCTTCCTTTCCAG
>NZ_JADCKK010000063.1:0-14935 GCF_014982935.1 Anaerotignum lactatifermentans
CTGTCATTTGTACCCGATGTATGGGTTTCTTCTGTTTTGCCATAATAAAAGGTCCTCCTATGATTTAAATTTTACCATAGAAGAACCTCTTCAATTACATATTTACAGAAAAAGTTTCACACTGCCGCAAAACTTTATTTCAAATGATCAAAGGGAATATTGTCTCCTGTATATTTAATATTATCCATGTATTCTTTCCAAACAGTCCACCATTTTTTATCGTGATTTTCGTCTTTGAACCATTTTTCATTGACTTTAATTGCGCCAATGCCCACCACCATACCTTCTTTTACATCAGCGTTGGAAACAGGCATTCCTGCCTTCACAGGAGATCCCGGAATCGTCTGAATGCAGTACATACAAGTAATATCCGGAACAGTCATCAAGGGTGTGAATGTACCGTTCTTTCCTTTGGAAACCAGAAGGTTTTCGTTCTGGAAATCTACTTTGTAGTCAGCATCATCTTCACCTTTCACCAGAACATAGCCATAGTCAAAGCCGCCGGACATATCTGTAAATACTTTTTCCACCTTACCTTTGCCAATAACTTTCGCTTCCACAATACCTTTCTTCGCCAATGTTTCCAGAAGCATTGTCTTGTCTTTTGTATTTCTGAAAATATCTCCGACTTTTTCAACCAACGTAATGGAACCATCTACAATTCTGTCCTTGATATCATCTTTAGATACCATCCAGCCGGACAAACCAGATTTCATACCGAACTCAATGCATACATCTCTGCCCAATTTTTCCGCCAGAGGCGCATTATAAGGGTCAGCCAGCTCGATGGTGATTTTATCGTTGACGTCATTCGCCATAGCCAAAGGGGAGGTGGCGCATCCATTTACATGAAGCAGCAATGTTTCCAACGCTGGCACCGCACGCCCCGCACCGTCAGCATCCACAAAAGAAATCCCTTTTACCAAAGAGATCAGCATAGGAACAAAGGTATTGAAGCCGCCCAATTCCACAGGGATACTATATTTTAAATTTTTGCCCTCTCTTTTTGCCATTTCCTGAAGGAGTTCAAATGCATTGATAGCATACTGGGAAAAGTCCAGCCCCACAATGGCCTGTGGAGAACCCATGCCTGCTGTCACCGCCGCATATTCCCCTTCCAGCATTTCGTCATATGTAATCAGTTCCAGTTCCGGCGCTTTTTCCGGATGCGCCTTTTTATAGGCTTCCAGCATATCCAAGCCACTCTGCAAAGAGCCGCCGCCACCGCCGCCAAGAAGTGTTGCACCCCAAATCACATTGATTAAAGCTTCTTCATTTAACGTTCTGATCATACTCGTTTCCTCCTTTTTTATTTCATGTTTTCATAAATATGGTTTCCTTTGTCCAGAATCATCACATCGTCCACCCATACCGTAGGCGCGTTGATGATACAATCATAATGAATATTGGAATCTCTTGTGCCGCCAAAGGACAGGTTCATGCCAAAAGCAATATGAATGGTTCCCCAAACCTTTTCATCCACCAAAGGATGCCCGATAATCTTAGCGCCCGGATTGGTGCCAATACCAAACTCCGCAATGCCTCTGGCGTTTTCATCTTTGTCCGCCAAAAACTCCGTCAGCATTTTCGCGCTTTCTCCTCCGGAAATATCGGTGATCATCCCATCTTTCAATGTCAGCGTAATATCATCTTTCACTAGCCCAACATAAGCGATACATCCATCGACGACGATCTTTCCTGTACCGATATTCTCCACTGGCGCAAAATACGCTTCCCCAGCCGGCAAATTTCCCAAAGCGCCTTTTTGTGTCAAATCTCCGGTATCTGCATGGCAAACTCGGTCTTCCGCGGAAAATGTAATATCCGTTCCTTTCTCCGTTACAACACGGACTGTTTTTGCTTTTGTCAGCATATCCGCCAACTGTTCGCTGACTTTTTTGATAAAAGGATAGTCCGCGTTCAGATACCCTTCCGCAATCTCTGTTGTCATCATAGGCATAGATGCGACTCTTGCTCCTTTTTCCGTTGCTTCAATCCGGGCTTTTACATGGGAATAACTCATGGAAGTCAGCAAAAACTCCACATCAGCCGCTGCCATTGCTGCCGCTACTGGTACCGGCGGTTCTCCTTTGGTCTGTGCGGGCGCTTCCACAAAACTTGTTTCGATGCCGCAGGCACGTCCTGCTTCTGCAAAAGCATATCCCAATTCAAATGTTTTTTCGTCAGCTACAATCAGCAGTTTTTCATCCGGTTTTGTTCCCATGCAGTCCAAAATCAGCTTCTTTGCCGCTTCTACAATTTTCTTGTTTCCTTCCATTTTCATTCCTCCTTTATGTTTGATTAGGCGGAAACGCTTTCCTCCGCTTCCTCCACAGACATTTTTCCTTTTCCAGCCATAGCGGTTTTTCCAAAAAGTCCGTTCAGCACTACATAAGCAATACAACAAACGATGATACCATCCAGCGCAGGACTGAAGAAGCTGAATTTCAAGGCCACAATAGAACCGATGGTCCAGGCGAGGATACCGTTCCAGTTAAAACCTCTGATGGGATGCCAATTTTCTGGTTTTCCTTTCCCAACGATCCAATAATCAGCGATCATTACCCCTGCAATAGGTGGCACGAAACTGGAAAGCACTGTGATAAAAGCGGAAAGCGCATCAGCCAGCCCCGCAATGGCAATCAGTGTACCAATGGCGCCGCAGATCATAGTAACCAACGGACGTTTTTCATCCTTTAAACTGAATACCTTCATCGCCGCCAAACCGGATGTATAGGCATTGCTGGTATTCGTAGTCCATGTTGCAAGAATCAACACCAGCATACTGATGGCTGGCATCCCCATGCTTGCAAATACGCTGGTAATATCATAATTGCCTGTGGACATTGCCATGACCGCGCCTACGGTAATCATCATGACTGCCGCCGGCAAAACACCGATAAACGTAGCTTTTACAGCATCTTTTCTGCTTTTGGCATATCTCGCATAGTCACAATTGATTACAGTTCCTACCGCAAACAGCCCAATTACTGTGGAAATCGCCGCACTCATAGCCAATGGTGTTTCCGGCACCAGTGCCATCATAGCAGTTAAGCCCATATCAGAACCGGCATGGTAAGCGCCATAAATACAAAGTACAACCAGCGCAGGAACTGCAATATAGTTCAAAATTTTCATCATGGTAAATCCATAAACAGCCGTAATCAGCATCACAGCGCCCCAAATGATACAGGAGATCCAGAAAGGGACATTGATGCCTACCAATGCCATCAACGTATTAAACGCTGTGGCACAGGTTGCTGTCTGTACGCCGAACCAACCCATTTGCGCAACGAACACAACCAAACTGGTCAGAAGAGAGGAACCTCTATCCCCAAAAGCTTTTGTTGCGCACATGGCAGAAGGCAGTCCCAAATCCGTTGCCTGCATCCCTGTCAAAACCATAACGAAACTGCAAATAAAAAATCCGATAAATGCCGCCAAAACAATGTTGGATAATGTCATTGATGCGGAAAACATTCCACCCACCATCAGCATAGGAATACAGATCATAGTACCAATCCATAAAAAAGCGATGCTGACCCAGCTTTGGCGTTCTTCCTCAGAAACACGGCTCATGGCGCGACTTTCCATTTTTGAGCTTTTTTTCACTTCCTGATCCATATACATACCTCCTTTTTTCGATCTCGGTTAACCTTATCCACATTGTAGCTCCCGGAAAGTCATTTGTATTCGTCCCAAAAGCTGAAATAAAACGTGAAACTTTGTCTTTTCAGCTAAATATGAAAGAAAAACAAAAAAGCATGAATTTTCTTTTCAAAGAAAATTCATGCTTGAAAAGCCTTATCTATATAATTCCAACTTTCAGTCAAATATCTATGTCAGCCTTTTCAACGCAGCCGCCAGATACAGATAATATGCCCCTGGCATCATATCCATATCATATCCTAATCTCTGCTTAATCTTATTTAAACGGTATTTTACCGTACTATCGTGCAGATATAACAATCCAGCGGTAGCAGAAATACTACGATTGGCGTCCAATAAATATACAGAAAGGGTATTTATCATATCCTTTTCATCCTTTTGTCCTGCCAAAGCAAAAAGGCTTTGCTGATAGCGTTCTATCGCATTTTCTCCTTTTTCAATGATTCGCAGACATTCTAAAGCAAATTCCAGTTCTCTTTCCGTAAATACTTTTTTCGCTGGATACAGCTTACAAATGGTTTCAAAACTATCCTCAATCATGCGGTAAGCATTTCTGACATCCTTTGTGGAATCCATTCCGCCGCACCATATAAGAATTTCATCAAGCTCCCCATACTGTTCCATAAACGTTTCCGCCAAAGGTGTTTCCATCTCAGGAAAGGGCGCGTCATCCATAAAAGCCACCACGCCGTTATCAAATGTATCCACTAAAACATTTTTTCCATTTTCCTTTAAAAACAATTGGATTTTCCTCTTTTGCTGCTCCAAGACAGCCGCAAGATCTTCCTGTCTTTCTGCTGATTTTCCCCGAGATTTCAACACCCACATGACGCGAATCTTCTTCAGGTCAATAAAATATTTCTTGGCAATACGATTCATTACCAAAGGCTGATCATTGATGATAGCCCGCACCAATTCATCTTCCGTTTCAGTCTCAAAATCATACTTCCAGATGCTGCTGAACATTTGTATCACTTCTATGGCCTGCTGGAAACTAAATTCATTCAGAAGTATCCCTTCATCCAGTGCCACTAACTGAAGGCTTTTTTGATATTGTGTATCAAATTTTTGATGAAACAGTCGAAATGTATGGTCTTTCCCCTCTGACTGAAAAAAAGAACATTTCCGTTTTGGCTCATGATTTTTTATGTACTCTATCATATAATCAAATATTGTTTTGGAACCAATGGGCCAGCTGGCATAACCGTTTTCCGCGCCGTCATGGCTTAACAGCAAAAAGGAACATCGCAGTCTGTCACTCAAAAGCCGGAGCACACTTTCAATATTACGCTGACGCTCCCGCATTTTTGCAATCTGCTCTAAAATATTTTTCACATAATAAGTCTCTTTCTGCTGATCTGAAAAAATCAGCTGTAAAACTTCTGTAATCACTTCGCTGTATCTTAAGTAATACGCTTTTTCCGGCATTACAATCAGCGGAAAATCCAATTCATCCGCAGTTTCAATCAACGCGGGGTGGAGTTCCGACAAAAAGCACCCAACATAATATAAAACAACCCCCGCTTCTCCAACCTCATGCAGCCGGCGCAATGCTTCACATTGATCTTCTATATTATCTTTTACTGAAATAAAACCAGTCAAAATCAGCTCATTTCCCAAAAAGTATTCTTCCGCCAAAGCATATCTTTTTGCATATTCCAATACAGAAACTGTCGTAACAAATTTGTTAAGCCCTTTATGCCCCGCCACAACCTTCGCTTCTCTCAAAGACGGCAGCTTTAAACAATCGGAAACCGTAATTGCCATAGTATCCCTCCTCTTCGCTAGTTTGCTCATATTCTACGGGTATTTTCAAATGTTGTCAAACATACAGCTTCGGCTTGCTTATATCTTCACATATCTGAATACTCTTGTCTACATAAAGAAAGACAGCAAGGCTTTTTCTTCCTGCTGTCCTACTTAAATGATCTATGTCATCTGTCCAAAGGTCATTTTTCAAGCGCCAAAAACGGGCATTTTTTAGCCGAAAAAACCCTGTTTTTTTGCCTTCAAACCACAACTGGTCAGTATTTTTGCTTCGCAAAAACGGCTTCGCCGCCGGATTTCTTTCCGGTACGCATTGTGGTTTCACCCTTATTTTACGCCTGCGTGCCACAACGTGTCATCAGTACCACCGATTCCACATGTAAAGAAGCATCTATCAACATGAACGCATGACGGAAATATCCCTTGGTGTAGCTATCCTAACTAATTTCTATTTTCCATAGCTCCATATTTTAAAAAAACTTGTATTTTTCTTTCAAATTGTCTATACTGATATAAATTGATACTAATAATTATCACAAGGAGGTGTATCCCATGGATGCCGCTCTCTATATCAAAATGCTTTCTGACGAAAGCGTCACTAACCTGAAAAAAATGCAGTATAAATACAGTCCTGAAGATGTCACAGAGTTTGTGCATCTGGTGAAAGACAGCGTTTATACAACGCTTCCCCTGCCGGACTTCAAGGGAAATCCCTGCGTCTATCTAAAACCTCTGGTACAGCTGAAATCCGCTCCCGCTAAAATGCTGCTGATGCCTCAAAGCGGTTCTTATGGCAAAGAGGCTATGGAAGAAGAAGTCTATGCCACCCTTGCCATTGAAAGCATTGATTCTTCCAGAGAAAGTATCCGCAAAATTTTCAAAGGATATGCCCCTAACGGTTATGCGGAAGACCGTGTTTACAGCATAAAAAAGGGGCTGGACTTTATTTCTGAGAGAAGCAATCTCATCACAGAAGAAAATATCTATCACCTTTATGAGATTGCCATTGCTGACTTTCTGGAGGAAGAAAGCCGCCTGCTGCCCGGTCAGTTCTACCGCCATGATTCCGTTTATATTGTCGGAACAGAGGTAGAACATACAGGATTAGACCACGCTCTCCTCCCGGAATATATGAAAAAACTGGTTGCATTTATTCAGGAAGATACAGATATGGATGACCTGCAAAAAGCCGCAGTCATTCATTTCTACTTCGCCTACCTTCACCCTTATTTTGACGGAAATGGTCGTATGGCTCGCCTGCTTCATCAGTGGTATCTGGTGCAGAAAGGGTATCCTTCCGCTATGTTTGTTTCTTTCTCTTACCATATCAACCAGACCAGAAAAAAATACTATCAGGCATATAAGCTCATAGAGGATAACGCCAAAATCAGCGGTATGATCGATGTGACGCCTTTTCTCATATATTTTGCGGAAAATATCTACAACCATATCGAAAAGGAAAATGCACAGAAAACCAATCAGATTGCCCGTTTTCAAGATGCCCTAAAAGACGGAAAAATCACCGAAAAGGAAAAAGACCTCTGGAATTTTGTGCTTTCCGCTTACGGACAGCAGGAATTTTCCACCAAGCAACTGGAGAAAGATTTCGGCAATGCCGCTTATGCTACTATCCGCGGTTTTGTATTGAAGTTTACAGAAATGGGACTTCTGACTAGTATGGCATATGGCAATCGAGTGAAATATAAAATCAAGATGTAATGTTCTTGCACGTAAAAGGGACACTTTATAGAAAGTGTCCCTTTTTATGTGTAAATGCACATTTTTTAGTAATGACAATATCATATTATGTAATCTATTTCTTATTTTGAATTTCCATGCACACGAATGAAGTGCTTGAACATAAAAACCTGAAGCGTTTTCTCACATGTATCCTTTCTCCTGATAATGCAATTCAACCTCTTTTCCATATTGCCTGCAAACTTGAATGGCTAACACAGCAAAATCTTCTGGAGGAAGGACTTCTCTTTTGATAGTAAAGGAAAGGCACTGCAATTCCTCAAAATGATCCTCATAGTCCACACAAATATCTGGGGATTCCTTCTCCAAAAACGTGTATTGTTCCTCAGCTGTTTCTTTCATCCGAACATCTTTTTGATAACCATATCGTTCAAAATCGTTCATAGGAAAACTCCACTCGCCTGGTTCTACATTGTGAAAACAATCCTGCGCCAAAAAAGAGAAAACACCTTTTCCTTTTTCAATGATCATTTCTTTTTCATCTGATATAAATTCTGCTGTCGGCTCCTGTTTCAAATAAGCCAAACAGCGCTCCAATTCCTCTGGATTTCCAATGATATGACGTACCGTAAAAACACAATACCCAGACAGAACTGCATCCATAAGCGCATACCCTATCTCCGTAAATTTGGTATTGGGCATCCCTTCTGTATAAGAAACACTACAGGTGAATTCCGTTTCAGAGGCAAAAACAGAAATATAATATTTCATCTGTTTTCGTTGCTCCTCCTTTTGTTTCTTCTTACGATAAAAAAACATTTTATCCTCTCCTAATCATACCAAGTCCGTAATATCTAATATCCAATCAACAAATTTTTCTCCTCCTATTGCACCTGCAATTCCTCCTCCAAGACCAAGCAAGGCGCCACCAACCGCTGTTCCTGGTCCAGGTATAAAAGAGCCAATTCCTGCCCCAGCCATTGCCCCAACTTTTGCTCCTATGGCAGCACCTGCCCAGCGTCCGCCAATTTCTACAGCCTTAATACCAGTCTTTTTACCAATCTTTTTATCCACATCCTGTAAATCATTTACAATCGTATTCCCAAGTTCCAAAGTATCTAAAAGCACTCCAGCAACTAACAACACTCGTCCCCCTTTATGAACCACTTTACCCACTTTTTCAAAATTTCTTAATTTTAGATACATAGCTTCTGATATTTCCATATGGTCTATATATTCAGCAATAAATTTGGGGGCATTTCCGTCATAATTTATATGATATCCAAGCTTCTTTCCATCCCTTATATGTGGTTTATCCAGCCTAAAAATAGCAACATCCTTTCCATCTATTTTCTGCATCAATATAGAATATTCTAAATTAACCTTTTCTCCATTACTTAACGTAAGCATTGTATTTTTACTTATGAGTCTATGTGTAACCCCTGTTAAATCACTCTGCAATACATCAATATAAGTCAACACAGGCACAGAACCTGACACCAGAGCCTTTGACAATTCATTCCACGCACTAAGCGTTTCCTCTCCGAAAACCCCATCTTCTTTCAACCATCCATGTGTGCCTCTGATCCCCAATGCATTTATATTTCTTTGTAAAGTCAAAATTTTTTGTTGGTTTCCACCTACAAACCACATCAGTTTTTCCACTTTATTTTTTAAACCAGCACATGATATCCCTGCTTTTCCACATTGTTCTATAGCTGTAAAGCAAATTTTTCCATTTTCGTCAAGGATATAATCTTTATTTCTGTCTCCTTGATCCAAATCATTAGAAAGTTCATCGCATACCTTTTTCAGCATATTCTGAATTTCTGAAACATATTTTTTCGGATGCCCATAAGAATAAACTCGTGAAAAGCCTCTGAAAAAAACTTTTTTCTGCATCTCCTGATTGTATTCTCTGCTGCAAACAACCTTTCCATTTTTGCCAACATAATTGCGCTGATGGTTCAAATAATCATAATAATGCAAAACATCCTGTAAAAATCCTTTTCCTTTTCCCTGTTCTATAGACATGAGAAACTCCAATTTTTTTGCATCATTTGATGCTGCTTGATAGACAGTACCACTTACTGCTTTTTGTAAAAGATTTATCTTTTCAGACATAGAAAAACTGCTTCCAGTTGTACTTCGTAGCTTTCGTTCTGTTTTTTCGATCATCCCCATACTTTCAGATGATTTTCTTTTAGATGCACTTGCAGACAGCAAAACAAGGGAAACAATTTGGTTCACATCACCACTGGCACTGCCCCATTGCCGTGAAATTTCTCCTATCGCCTTTGCCAATTCTGCAGTTTCCTGCCGATCTTTTTCAGGAAGAAAAGCCAAAATGTCTGCACATTTTTTTACATCTTGATATATCACAGAAACAATCTCTTTGCAGCTACGCGCAAGTTCTTTACATCCATCAAAATATTGATATTCCTTTGGGACTTTCATCACTTCTGTTATCTTACAGATTCGATTCATTTCTTGAAAATAAGCTGCTGATCCTACGATTTTTCCATTTTTTCCTATTAACTCTTTACTCATACATATTATCCTTTCTATGATTTATTTTCCAGAGTATAGCGAAAAAAAAGTCTCATAGAATCTCAATGTTTTTTAATTTTTTTGAGAAACATATTCCTTTTCCTTCTCTCATCAACACAAAAGGCAGTGAGATTTTCTATTCTCACTGCCCAAGAAACCTGTTATTCCCAAATTCTCCTCAACCCTGTCCATTCAAAAATCTAAATGAAGAAATTCTCTTTCCCTCCTTAAAATCCATCCACTGTAAGAGCACAATCTCAGAACGGAACTATATCTCCAGCTTATTTTTGTTGTCCATCTTAATCACTTGGTTCATCCTGCGTATCAGTACATTGTCCAACTTCCGCCAAAAGTAGCCTGTTTTATAGGCATAATGTTTCATAATCTTTCTCCTTTACTAACTATTTCGGTGTTCTTTGATTGGTCACAAATTTTAACATTGTTCATCTATTAAGATTTGAAAATCTAGCATGTTTCTAATAATATGCTTTATTTCATCATTCTACTTTATTAAAAATAAGATTCAAGTTGAAGATATCAAAAGCACAGCACATACGGTATCTTTTAAAGACTTAGAGAAACGACAAATTTTCTAAAATAAATTTAAACCTATATACCTTACTACTGTTGCAAATTATGTTAGTCTAATACTTAAAAACTATATGTGTTACATCATCCCCTTTAAAAGCAATCATAAGTTCAAATTCAAATATTTCTCTATGATACAAATTCTTAATAATTTTAATTGCCTTTTCTTTTGACATCAAAGCGCCCTCTACATTATATAACCCATTGTACGCTTTAGAAATTTCAATAAAATCTGCACATTCTTGTTCATTTAAATCAATACTCTGCAATTTTGATATTTTAGCATTGAATTTAAAATTTTCTTTTTGGAAGAATAATTTACTATTCATTTGCGGAGTTTTATTCAAACTCAATTTATTCTGCAGTTCTATTAATTTATTAAACTCTTTTGTATTTTTATATTTTCCCAAAGCCAAATCCTCAGTAAATGTGTAATTTCGTGCATTATATTTACCTTTTAAAAGAAACTCTGACAATTTATTAATTCCATCTAAATCAAAAGTTAAAATCAATTCATTGGTATATTTATCAATATATTTTTGCAAACTATCTATAATTGCATTTTGAAAAATTCTAGCAACTTCTCTATTTGTTCTATTTCTCTTTTTAACAATATAATTGTGGATGGAAAACTCTAAACAAAAATCTGAAGAACACTTTGTATCCCAACCAAATATTTCATCTTTTTTCATTAACTCGTTTATCTCATTTAGTATGTCATTAATTCTGTCATCTGACAAATTTGTTTCTTCCTGTTTAATATTGTTAGTTCTTTTCTCCAAAATATTCGTCAGTTCTTTGTTAATATGTTTAAATAGTTTTTGTTGATTAGATTCAGAAATCGTATGTGTATGACCTAACAGTTTCCCATACAATATACATTCATTGACAAAATCACTTTTCAACAATCCATTACTTTTATCAAATTTTTCCAACATAATGCTTAGTACTAAAAATTGTTTATCTTCTTGTATATTTTTCCAATCAAAACAACTTTCATATATCGAATAATAACCAACCTCATCGTTATATATTAAATAAAGTATAAATAGATATTCAATATCAAAATTAGGGGTCCAAACTATTTTTTTAACCATCATAAACTCTGGGAAATATTCAAATTTTCTTCCATCGTTATTTTGTCTTTCAATTCTTCTTCCTATTGCTCGCAATATTGATCTTATATTTAATCCTAATAGCTGCGAAACTTTTCTTTTTTCAAGAGTAGCTGATGATATTTCCTGAGTAAATGTTTCTTTTAACATTTCTCTATATTCTGGATTGAGAACTTCTTCACAAAAAATATAGGCATAAAAAGCTTGAAAAAATAAGGACAAAAAATCATAAGATTTTTCATCTGAAAATAAACTGATATTATAAAATAATTCTTTAGCTAAAATTTGAAAAATTAAATTTCTTTCATTTGTATTTTCATTTTTCAAAACAAAATATACCAAAATATTTAACAATCCAATACTATCTACTTCTGTACCTTTTTCATTTGTTTTCCAATGGAATTTTGCTAACTGTTGGATGTATGTTTCTATAATTTGTTTTTTTACTGGTTCTGAACAGACAAGATTGGACAAAACATTTTGAAAATAGCAATATAAAATTTTTTCTACCTCCAAATTTGTTATATCTCCATTTTTATACTCATCTATAAAATCAATTTGACTAATTTGATCAAAATAATCTTGCTCTATCAAATTCTTATCATTCCAAAAACGCATATTATTTAATGGAATACAATACAAGTCAATTCTCGCATATTTAAAATCGGGTATGTAATGATAAATTTTTATAACATTTTTTATCATCTCGTTATATCCAAAAGTATTGGTAAATTCATATATACAATCTCTAACTTTTTGATTAAAATAATCATACCAACAATAATTATTATTCTTTTTCGCTCTAGCCTGAATATTTTCAGCGAGGTTACTCAGCATATCACATACATTATTTTTTCCTACAGCATCATTTTCATCTATAAATATTTTCAAAGCAGAAATCATTTTATCAACATCACTCTGAAATGCTCTATAATCATCAATGCGTTTTTTATCACCATTTCTAAAATGCTCAACTACCAAGTCATAACAAATATTATCCTCTGTTATAATTTGATAAATTTTAAATGCAATATTACCCTCAAAAAAGATTATACCAAACAGTAATGCAGTCAAACTATTCGAAAAATTCATAACAAAATTCCCTGCAAGAAAAACCGTTGCCAAAACAATAGCTCCTAAAGAATATATAATATCATATTTAAAATTTACATTTGATTCTTCAAACTGAAAGATTTCTCTCATTTTATAACCATAAAATGTCCTATCCAAAAATCCGGAAATTAATGCAATAAACGAAAAACATAATATCGAAATAGATATTATTCCTGCATATACATAATCCATATAGGATTCTGTTACAGCTATTAAAAAATCACCTGTAAAATTAACATAAATATCTATAAAAATTCCTATAATTAAAATTATTATTGGAGTTATATTTTTCCTAACAGCTTTTTTAGGATTATATTCTTTCATACAAATATCCTCTCAAAACCTCAAATAACAGTTATTAAATACCCTTCTCCATATATTACACTTTTTAAACATTCATGTATATTACATCACCTTAATAATTTTCAGTTTAAAAAATATTATAGCAAAACGTACCTCTATTTTCCATATTTAGGTATAATGAAACAGCATAACTCCGTTTTTATTAATAAAAAAATTTAGATTTTATTTTTTTATAATAGTATGAGTTGTTGGAGCCATTATCTGGCTCCCCCATCACTCCTCAAAATCCATCCGCTGTACCATCACGATCCCCGAATGAAACTGTATCTCCAGTTTATTTTCATTGACCACTTTAATCACTCGAATGAGCCTACGCACCAATTCCTCGTCAAACTCTCTCTGTAACCAGCTTGTTTTTCGCACATACTGTTCCAAAACCGCCGTTCTTTGCTGACAGCTTTCCGCCAGTCTGTTTTCTTTTGCGGTCTTTGTTCTGGCTTTTTGCAGTTCTTTCAGTTTCCCCATGATCTTGTCATATTCCTGTTCAAAATCCTCTTTTCCATCTTTCATCCCGATTTCCATAAGCTCCATCAGCTTTTTCTGGCAGGCTTCCATCTGTTTGAGGATTTCTGTTTCTTTTTCCGATGCCTCATAACTTCCAATGACCTGCAAGACATTTTCCCGAAACGCCTGCACAAACATCCCATGATCCTCTGCCACACTGTTGATGGCAGTCATAATGGCAGTATGCAGTGTCTTTTCTTTCAGTGTGGGAGAATACTTACACCTCTTTTTTCCGTTTTTCAGCCGATTGTCACATCTCCAAACCGCCTGCTTTACCCCATACTTTGACCAGACCTGTCTGCGATAAGGCTGTCCGCATTCTCCACAGTAGAGAAGATCAGACAGAACATATTTGCCGCTGTATTTCCCTTTTTGCAGTCCATTTTTTCTTTTGACAGCCGGTTTATAGATGGCAGCCCTTCTTGCTTTTTCCTCCTGCACACGATAAAACAATTCTTTGGGGATAATGGCTTCATGGTCATTCTCTATGTAATACTGGGGTACGATCCCGTTGTTTTTCACCTTCTTTTTCGTCAGGAAATCCACCGTATATGTTTTCTGCAGGAGGGCATCCCCCATATATTTCTCATTGGAAAGCATCCGGTCAATGGTGGTGGCGCTCCATGTCTTTTTCCCTGTTACCGTAGGAATGCCCTCAGCCTCCAAAATCCGTTTGATGCGGTAACTGCTGTTGCCTTCCAGATAGAGTTTATAGATCCGCCGCACCAGCTGTGCTTCTTCTGGCACGATCACAAGATTTCCGTCTTTATCTTTCGTATAGCCCAGAAATCTGCTGTGGTTCACCATGACCTTTCCTTCCTCAAACTTCCGTACAATACCCCAATGACAGTTTTCGCTGATATTCCGGCTTTCTTCCTGTGCCTGACTGCTCAATATGGTCAAAAGCAGTTCTCCGCTGCCCTCCATGGTATTGATGCTTTCTTTCTCGAATATGACAGGGATATTCTTTTCTTTCAGCTTTCTGATGTTAGTCAGGGCATCCACCGTATTTCTGGCAAAGCGGCTGATGGACTTTGTCAGTACCATATCGATTTTTCCTGCCATACAATCCTCGATCATTGCCTGAAAATCCAGACGCTTTTTGGTACTGGTGGCACTTTTCCCATCATCGGCGTATATGCCAGCCAATTTCCAGCCGGGGTGGTTCTGTATCTTTTCCCGATAGTGGTTTACCTGTGCTTCATAACTGCTTTCCTGCTGTTCCTGTAATGTGCTGACACGGCAGTAAGCGGCTACCCGAAGCAGTTTTGTCTGCTGGCTTCCTTCTGCCGCATGGGCAGGTACCGCTGGAATCACGGAAATATTCTTTTTTATGGTCTGCAGCATCGCTCATTCCTCCTTTATCCATATTTTTCGCTGATACCCATTTTTGAAATGAAACTCCAGATACCCTTCCTTCGCAACAACGACTTTTCTCATTGTTTCCGCCAGGAGATGGCTGTCAAACTTCGTTGGAACCGGCGTATGGTTCAGAAGATACAGCAGTTTTTCTGTCTGAAAATCACTGTCATCAAAGACCGTATGTTGATACTGTTCCACCGCTCTTG
>NZ_JADCKK010000064.1:0-14713 GCF_014982935.1 Anaerotignum lactatifermentans
GACAGATGCGAAACCACACTGCAAGATGGTTGTCCAATCACTTAAGCAAACAGCCAGCGGTTTGAAGCTAACTTCCATGTCAGGGGAACAGACTTTTGGTGAAGTAACTCTCTGGGAGTTCAACAGGGGTGACTAGAACTTTTGCCTGATTGACACTGGGACAATTATATCATGGGTTTAATGAAGCCTATTGAACAAAGTAACTATTAAATTTTATATAAGAATAATGGTATCTAAAGATACTATACGAGGGGTGTGAAGTATGAAAATAAAAAGAAAGATGAAGATACACTGTTCCACAATACAGAAGTGTTGCTGAAGAATTATAGGGATGTTGTATGGAGTTTGGAAGTAGCTGTTCATAGGGTGAATCAGAACTTTTATCAGGAATATGGTAGAGATATCGAAGGTTTTCTGGAATTGACTTATGAAGCAGGACTTGACTTGAATGGTACAGAGATAGAGGCACAGACAAAAACCATTGCAAGAAGCAGGAATATGCTGCGTATGATTGACTGTTCTGTAGATTTGCTGAGAACAAAACATAAAAATGGTGAACTGTACTACTGGATCTTGTACTATACATATCTTTCACCGCAGGAAATGCAGAATATTGATGAAATTGTAGAGAAATTGCGGGACTATATGAAAGATATTTCAAGAAGTACCTATTTTCGTAAGAAGAATGAAGCTGTTCTGGAATTAGGAAGAGTTTTGTGGGGATATACGTCCAGGGAGTGCCTAAACATTGTTCAGTTACTTGAAATCAAATAGCAAAATAAGTAAGAAAGTTGTGAAAGTAATTATGAATGAGGATATTTTTGAAGAAATGAGCCAAAGGTTAAATTGTGAATATATCTCTAATTTACGAAACACCTATAGAAATTAAATTTTCAACTAATGTTGCATAATGACAAAAAAGGTAATTTTAATATAGTTTTTGTATTACAATATAAAAACTGTTGAAAATAAATATTTTTTTGCATATAATATAGTTGGGTGGTGATGACATGAAAATTGAGAGAAAAGAATACTTTGATAAGTTGATCGGTTATAAAGATAAGAAGATTATCAAAGTAATTACTGGTGTAAGGCGATGTGGAAAATCCACACTTTTAAGTATGTTTCAGGATTATTTAAAAACGCAGTCTGTTTCTGATGAACAAATCATATATATCAACTTTGAAGATTATGAGTTCGAATCACTATGGGACCCAAAAGCGTTATATGCATATCTCAAGGAAAGAATTATACCTGGAAAAATGACATATTTAATTATGGATGAAATTCAGAATGTTAAAGAGTTCCAAAGAGTGGTAGATAGTTTCTTTATTAAGGATAATATTGACATTTATATTACTGGCTCCAATGCATATATATTATCTGGAGAATTATCCACTTTGCTCACTGGACGTTTTGTAAAAATTGAGATGTTGCCATTCTCTTTTTATGAATTTGTACAAGCAAATTCAATGGAAGATAATTTGGAAAGAGCGTACCAAAAGTATATTGAAACAAGTTCTTTTCCATATACAATTCATTTAGATGAAAAGAGCAATCAAGTAAGAGAATACTTGAAGGGAATATATGATACGATCATATTAAAAGATGTTGTCAGCAGAAAGAAAATTGCTGATGTAATGATGTTGGAAAGTGTAATTCGTTTTTTAGCCAATAATATCGGTAATCCACTTTCCACAAAGAAAATCAGTGACACGATGACTTCTGATGGCAGAAAAATCAATGTAAAAACAGTTGAGTCCTATGTATCATCTCTGATGGAATCTTACATTATTTATCAGGCAAAAAGATATGATGTGAAAGGAAAACAATATCTAAAAACATTGGAAAAATATTACTTGGTAGATATCGGTTTGCGTAATGCACTTCTCGGAAGCAAAGCCAACACAGATGTAGGTCATATTCTGGAAAATGTGATTTATTTGGAATTGATTCGCAGAGGATATGATGTTTATATTGGCAAATTGGATCAAGTTGAAGTTGATTTTGTTGCTCAAAATTATAATGGTATAGAGTATTATCAGGTTTCAGCCAGTGTAAGAGATGAAATCACTTTGGAAAGGGAACTAAGACCGTTGAAAATGATACAGGACAATTATCCAAAGTATATTTTAACCCTTGATAATGATCCGGAAGGTGATTTTGACGGGATAAGAAGGATCAATGCTTTGGATTGGTTGATGAAGAAATAGTTCTTTTGCACATAATGTCCAGAAGAAATTTTAGAAGATTTTTGAAAGGGAAAGGCATAAGAAAACTATTTGGAGAGAATGAAAGAAGGTATTACAAATTGGGTGAAGGTAAGAAAAGAACACTTCAACATATAAAAGGAGAGAATGGGGTTGATATTTTAAAAAATTTTTTTCCAGAGGAATGGGTAGTCAGAGAGTATATACCTGATTATGGAATAGATTTGAGTGTTGAGCTCTTTACTCCTTATGATACAGGATTCATTACTTCTGGAGAACATATTTTCTTTCAGGTTAAAGCAACTGAAAGCATAAAACAAGCAAGGCTAGATATAAAAAATGGTTCTGAAAGCATACAAAAAGCAGATGTAATAAAATTTGTGCTTGATACAGATTTACTTTTTACAGTAGAAAAGATGGGAAATGCTGTTCCTGTTATTTTGACGGTAGTTGATATTGGTAAAGAAGATATTTATTTTCTGTGTTTAAATGACTATATAGAAAAAGTTTTAATTCCAGCAGACCCCAATTATATGGAAAAAGAAAGCAAGACAATATATATTCCTATAGAAAACAGATTGAATAATATGGGAATAGATATTATCAAATGGTATGCGAAACGTGCAAAATTATATGCATTTTTTAATAAAATCAATGAACAATCAAGAAATTTAAAGTATTGCAGTTCATATGAACTTGAAGAAAAAGCAAAAAATTATCTGAATATAATTTTAAGAAATGATGTTTGGAGTGCTTGTGATTATTTTCCTGCATTGAAGAATGTTAAAGATGAAATTGATTATTATTTAAAGAATGGCATTACCAAGTTTGCAGAAGATGCTATTAAGAGTAGGATAAAATTAGGAATGAATGTTGATGAGGAAATATGGGAACTAGAAGATTCTAGTTGTCTTGTATCTCTCAGAAAATCAGTATCTCTCCAAGGAATTAGAAATATATGGGGACAGCTAGAAAATCTTGCTGATCTTTTTGAAGATGTAATAAGAGAGTATTTCTTGCCAACATATATGAATACAATAGCTTAATAGAACTTTTGGACATTATGTCCAGAAGTATTTCTGAAATGAAATTGGGACTGTTTCGGCACTTAATTGATACTGCTCTGACATTTACACGATATTTCTTATATGATAAGATACCAATATGGAAGTCTATCCAAACAACAAAATATATTTTTTATTCAAAGGCATTTGATTATGAAAATCAGATGCCTTTTTTACATTCCATTTACAGGAGGTCAAAACATGAAAAAAGAGAAGAAGAAAAGATTTTCCATTGCTCAGGCAGGCTATCTACTTTTTTGTAGCAGTACCATGTTGCTTTATATGACGGAGCCTGTTTTTGCGGCAACTGTATGGGAAAAGGCTACGGAAATCATGAAAGATGTATATGGTCAAATTGTAGCTATATCCACCATAGCGGCAGTAGTAACGGCTGCTATTGCACTTTTGATGATGAACTTTTCCAGAAGTGGCAGAACAGTGGACGAGTCTAGGGCTTGGTTAAAGCGAATCATCATTACATGGGCAATCATCAATGGTCTTGGATTTATCATGGCATATATCACACCATTTTTTGAAGGTGGTCAATGGAAGGCATAAGCAAAGGAGGGATTTCCTTTGGGAATACTTGATGGCATTGTAGAATGGATTGCAACACAGGTGATGAACATACTGGATATGATCAATACATCGGTTTTAGGTGCTTTGGGATGTGATATGGAAACATTTTTGATGTACTTCCCAGCAGCTGAAACATTTTATAGTATCATTGTTGCACTTGCCATTGGCTTGCTTCTGTTAAACCTAGTTTTTCAGTTGTTCCGAAACTTTGGAGTATCCAGCAGTGGTGAGGCAGAAAATCCAGTCAGTCTTACAATCAGAACTTGTATTTTTCTGTTCCTTGCTTTTTTTGCAAAAGATATTTTAGATATTATCTTAGATATTGGAGGAACGCCTTATGCGTGGCTGATGACAGAAGACTTGCCGCCACTGGATTTTGCGGATTTCAATTCTGTATTGCTTACTGTACTAGGGGCTTCATTAAGCGGTTCCATTGCACTGATTGCTTTGATATTACTGGTGATTCTCGCGTGGAACTATATTCGACTGCTATTTGAAGCGGCAGAAAGATATGTTTTATTAGGTATTTTGGTGTATACAGCACCATTGGCTTTTTCCATGGGTGGTTCGCAAAATACTATGAATATTTTTCGAAGCTGGTGCAGGATGCTGGGTGGACAAATTTTGATGATATTGATGAATGTATGGTGCCTTCGTATCTTTACATCTATGTTTGCAGGCTTTATTGCCAATCCTTTATCCTTGGAAAACGGAAATTTTCTAATTTGGTTTTTGTGTGCAGTTGCTTTTTTGAAGGTTTCCCAGAAAATAGACAGTTTTGTTCAGATGCTGGGAATCAATGTAGGTAGAACAGGAAGTTCTATGCTTGGTGAAGCAGCCATTGCTATGCGTACCATTGATCGAGCGAGAAAGGTCGGGGGCAGTACATCTTCTACCAGCAGTGCTACAAATCATCAGGAAACATTTTTGCAAGGTGGCTTGGCAGGAGCCGTGGGCAGACAGTTCAGTCAGGGTGCAATCCATAATATCACTGGAAAAAGCGATAGTATCGCTTCCAATATTGCCAGATCTGTTTATAATTCTTCTATCCAAAACGGTGGTGGATTTTCCACAAATGTCATAAGCAGTATTGCAAGGGGTGATGTTACGAAAACAGGAACCATGAAAGGGGAAGAAGCAATACAAGCATTTTCTTCCTATATGGGCGTGAATCACTCCTCTGCGGAGCAGGCGGTTCATACAGAAAGTAGGATGCAGAAAGACGATACAGAATCTGCAGGTTATACTGGTGCATTCTCTGTTGATGGTCCAGCAAGCAACAATCTGCAGGAAACTGCCTTTGTAGATATGCAAACTTCTGCGGAACAGGTGATTGCAGAGTATCAGCAGAATATTGGTGCTTCTACTTCCGAATATTATGGAAATGATGCTGTGAATTCAAGTCCACAGATGAATGCTGATACAATCCCATTTTATAGTGAAAACAATCATCCGGAACAAAGCGCTTTTCAGGATATGGGCAGTGTTTCCATGCCTTATTCTGAATATGAAGGCTTCAGCAGAGGAGAAGTTTATGGAGTTGCGGAAGTACCAGTATACAGTCAGATAGAAATAGGCGGAGGCAGGATCACCGGTGTGGAAACAACACAGGAGTTTTCAGAGGGCAGGGCATTTGCTATGTATGATACGGAAAAATATATGCCGCCAGTGAAAGGCGATTATAAAACAGTAACCGCAGCGGATGGGTCAAAGTGGTATCAGCAGTATGCTCAGCCAACTGTAATTAAAGAGCCTTTTATGAAGGAAGATGGAAAGATACAATATCAAGAACACATTGAAAATAAATTGCCAGAGCCACCGAAAAGAAGGGATAGGGTATAATGCAAAGAATGCAGGAGTATGATGCAAGGCATATATTCCGTGCTGCAAATTTCCTAAAAGCTTTAAAATATGGAAAAAGTGGTCCTTTTGCAGCAGCGGAAGTACTTTGGGACCAAAAAGAAAATATTGGTAAAGGTCTGGTTGGACTGGGATTCCTGTTGCTTTTGCCGATATTGTTTCTTTGTATGCTGCCTTCTTTTTTTATTTGGAGGTTTTGGTTCTATGGAGGCTTTGAACAGCCAAACAGCTATCATGTAAAATTTGCAATCTTATCAAAGTGCGGTATGGACAGCAGTAGATCATGCGCATGAAAGTATCCTTACGCAGATACAGTCAGAGATAGATGGACTGGGTGAGGACGAAACGGCAGTGATTTCAGACGATTTTCATTATGGAAGCGCAAAAGCGATGCTGATTTTGTGCCAGTATTCCGTATGGAAAGGAACGGAGGACATCAGTACAGAAGAAGTGATGTCACTCATTCAAAATCATGCAGATGCATTATTTACTTATGACGTATCAACATCTACATCAGATGGCATCACAACCTATACTTATAAGGTGCAGTATGCAGGAGATGATTATTTCGCCGATGAAATCTTTCGTCTAAACGAAAAAGAAAAACAAAAGGCGTTGGATTATGCGTCTAATTTGCAAATATTTCTATACGGCAGTATGATGGGGGCTGTTAGCGCACAAGTCAGTGCGGAAGTGTGGCATATAGCGATCTCATAAAAAAATATGCGGAACAATATGGCATCCCTCAGTTTTTCGATGTAATCTGTGCGGTGATGATGGCAGAAAGCGGCGGCAGAGTACCAGATGTGATGCAGGCAAGCGAATGTCCTTATAATACCAAATACCCGAAGAAACCAAACGGCATCACTGATCTGGAATATTCCATTGAAGTCGGTGTGCATTATCTTGCTGATTGCCTTCATGGTGCTGGATGTAGTTCTCCCAGTCAGATGGACGAGCTTAGCTTGGCATTACAGGGCTATAATTACGGAAATGGATATATCGGCTGGGCATTAGAGAATTATGGAGGATACAGTGAGGCAAACGCATTGGAATTTTCCAAACTGATGCAGCAGAAATTGGGATGGAGTAGCTATGGTAATCCCAAATATGTAGCGGCTGTCATGAAATATTTGGTATTCACTGGTGGAGGCGTTTGGGGTTCTCCTTTTATAGGGAAAAACTGGAACGATGCTGTATCTTCGGAGTTTGGCTACCGTGTAGATCCTCTGAACGGCAGTCAGGCTTTTCATGAAGGATTGGATATTGCATATCCCACAGGTACACCAATCAATGCTGTTTCAGGCGGGGTTGTCACTTCTGTTGTATTTTCTGAAACGGGATATGGGCATCATATTCGCGTGGACTGCGGAAATGGTGTGCAGGTACTTTATGCCCATTGTAGTGATATTTTTGTGACGAAAGGACAAAGTATTGCTGCTGGACAAGTTATTGCAGAAGTAGGTGCTACTGGCAGAGTAACTGGAGCACATCTGCATTTGGGTGTGTTGGTCAATGGCGAAGAAGTGAATCCAAGGGAGTATATCAGCCAATGAGAAAGGAGGTCGGAAATCATTTCAAAGTCAAAAGAAGAACGAGATATTTATTTGATTCCACCAAACTTCATCAGTGAAGGTTCACTATTCGGTGGGATGCTGAAACTAAGAAATGCCATAGAAGCCGTAGTCTTTTCCTTAGGAATTGCAGTTCCTGTGTTGAAGATAGCGGCTTTTTCCTTTACTACAAAGATCATCATTCTGTGCCTGACGGCTTTGCCGGCAGGCATTTTTGCTTTAATTGGTGTGGGAGAAGAGAGTTTGACAGCTTTTCTCATAAATTTTTTCCATTTTCTGCGTGCAAGAAGAACAATATCAGTAGAAACAGCGTGTGTTTCAGAGGAAAAAAGAATGGACAAGCATTTGTTCCCGGATATTGGTGATCTGCCAGAGGAGTTTGATGAGGAAGAAAAAGCGTCTGTTCGTAAAAAAAGAAAAAAGAAACAGCCTGCAGAAGCAGATTTTTTTCCGGTAGAGAAGATTGAAAACGGTATCTGCTACCTAAAGGATAAGAGATATATCAAGATAATGGAGATTGAGCCTATCAATTTTCTGTTGCGCAGTGCAAGGGAACAGCGAAATATCATCTATTCCTATATGTCGTATTTGAAAATCAGTCCAGTGAAAATGCAGATCAAGGTCATATCGAAAAAAGCGGATATTGGCAGCCATTTGCAGAAAATACAGAATGATATCGCACAAGAGAAAAATGAAAAGTGCAAGATTCTTTTGATGGACTACTATAACCTGATTCGACGTATCGGCTTGAAAGAAGCTGTTACCAGACGATTTTTCATGGTTTTGGAATATGAACCCATGCCTGGCGGCAGTAAAAAGAATGAGGAGAAAGAAGCCATTGCCCAGCTGCATATTGCGGAACAGACAGCCAGAACATATCTCAGACAATGCGGCAACGAGGTCATAGAACAGGAAAAGCCAGAAGAATTTATGGCAGAGCTGTTTTATATCCTTTTGAACCGCAAAAAGAGCAATTCTGTGGGTTTTGTGGAAAATGCAGCAGAAGCTTTGGATAAATATTTCCTAGCTGTAGATAAAAAGGACAAAACAGAAATCCCCATATCCTCTTTGGTGATGCCAAAGGAGATCAAGTTCCAAAAAGGCAGTTATATTGAGATAGACGGTTTATATTACGCTTATTTTATGATACCGTCAGATGGCTATAAATCACAGGTGGCAGCAGGCTGGCTTTCTCTCTTGGTTAATGCCGGAGAAGGGATCGATGTGGATATTTTCCTCAATAAGGAGCCAAAGGACAAAGCACAGTTCCGTTTAGGTCAGCAGATTCGTATCAATCGCTCTAAAATGAAGGAAACATCAGATACCAATACAGA
Organism: Anaerotignum lactatifermentans; assembly: GCF_014982935.1. Lineage (NCBI taxonomy): Bacteria > Bacillati > Bacillota > Clostridia > Lachnospirales > Anaerotignaceae > Anaerotignum > Anaerotignum lactatifermentans. The sequence continues at coordinate 8,622 of NZ_JADCKK010000064.1, forward strand.
CTTTGATGAAATCGACAGTGCAATACGTTCTGGCTATTACCTGAAAGAAGGTCTTGCAAATAATCAGGATTTTTATTATATGAACATCCTCATTACCATCACTGCCGACAGTGTAGAAGAATTGGAATGGCGAAGCAATGAAATGAAAAAACTGATGGTGTCGCAGGATTTACAGATGAAGCCATGCTATTTCAGACAGGAACAGGCATTTTTGTCTACCCTACCATTGAACAAAATGGAAAAAGGGCTCTATGCCTTATCTAAAAGAAATGTTCTTACTTCTGGCGTGTCCGGCTGTTATCCTTATGTCAGTTTTGAAATGAGTGATGATAACGGGATTTTGCTTGGTGTCAACCGATATAACAATTCCTTAATTATTGTAGATATTTTTAACTCCAAGATTTATAAGAATGCCAATATGGCGATTTTAGGTACATCGGGTGCAGGAAAAACATTCACCTTACAGTTGATGGCAATGCGTCTGCGTGAGAAAAATGTTCAAGTCTTTATTCTGGCACCTCTAAAAGGGCACGAGTTTCGTCGAGCCTGCCATAACATCGACGGTGAGTTTATCCAGATTTCTCCGGCGTCCCACCATTGTATCAATATCATGGAGATACGAAAGACTGACCAGAAAGCAAATATCTGTCTGGACGGCGATCAAAGGGCAGAACGCTCGGAACTGGCGGCGAAGATTCAGCGCCTCCATATTTTCTTTTCTCTGTTGATACCAGATATGAGCCATGAGGAACGCCAGCTTTTGGATGAGGCGTTGATCAAGACTTATGCCTTGAAAGGTATCACTCATCAAAATGCGTCTTTATACCAACAAGATGGCAGTTATAAACCCATGCCGGTATTAGGTGATGTATATTCGGTTTTGATGGAAAATCCGGAAACAAAACGCATGGCAAATATCCTGAACCGTCTAGTCCATGGTTCTGCCAGCACCTTTAACCAACAGACCAATGTAAGGTTGGATAATAAATATATCGTACTGGATATATCGGAGCTGACAGGCGACTTGCTTACAGTAGGAATGTTCCTAGCACTGGATTATGTTTGGGATAAGGCGAAAGAAGACAGAACTGTGGAAAAAGCAATCTTTATTGATGAGGTTTGGCAGCTCATCGGTGCATCCAGTAACCGTTTGGCAGCGGAGTTCGTACTGGAAATCTTTAAAATCATTCGTGGATATGGCGGTGCTGCTATTTGTGCCACACAGGATATCAATGACTTCCTCGCATTGGATGATGGGAAGTATGGCAAAGGTATTCTTAACAATAGCAAAACAAAAATCGTATTGAATCTGGAGGATGAAGAAGCCCAGAGGGTGCAAGAGATTTTAAATCTGAGTGATACAGAGGTCATGAATATCACGCACTTTGCAAGAGGAAATGGTCTAATTCTTACCAATAACAATAATGTGACTGTTGAGTTTAAGGCATCAGCATTGGAAACAGAAATGATCACCACAGACCGTCAGCAGTTACAGGAATTATTAAAAAGAAGGGAGATGAAGCAGTGATTGCGGTAAAAGAAAATAGGCAGAGTCTGGAACAAAAAATCGTAGAACTGGTGTCAGAATATCAAGCATTGAAAATCGAGCAGGTGGAAAAGTATTTTGGACTGCCTTCAGAAACCATGGCAAAGGCATTTAGAATGCTTGTCAAAAAAGGCAGAGTTGTATTAGAACAGGATACTGGCGTGATAAAGGTATCAAAAGGCATCAAAGAGGATGAAAAACAGATATTGAGTTTCTGGTTAGTCCTTGATTTTTTGGAGGACTGTGATTTTCATGGAGCTGCGCATTTTCCGCTGGTGCTGGAAATGTATCGAAGTGGGAGCGTTTACAGCGTGTTCTATTGTATGGAAGGAGATGAGCTGGTGATTGCAAATTCTATCAATCAACTACGGACAAGCATTTGCTTTCAGCCCATTGTACTTTTGGAAGACCAAGCACAAATAGAGAAAATGTCAGAACTCAACGCAGTATTCTGTACAGTGAAAGAACATGGGGAGGTGGCATATTTTACCTATGAGTCCTAATTTATATGATCGAACTAATCGTCTGAAAGACGACATCATACGTTTAAAAAACGCAGTCTGTGCCTATGAAATGACAGATGCCGCAAGGTATCCGGAAAATTTTGAAGATTTGGGTATGGATATTGCGATGCGTGCAGAAGCCATTGCCTGTACTGCCAGAAATCTGGTGGGATCTTATCCCGTGAGCAGCAGAAAACGTATGCTGCATACAGTGACAGATGCACAGGGAATCGAGGTCATGGAAACAGAAATGGGATATGAAATCATCATCCCACAGCTTTTGCCGAAACGCAAAGGAAGACAGAACGTGGTGTTCTTGCTGGAACCCTTGTCATTTGCTTTGGAGTGCTTTTGTCGAGAGAAGGAAATCTGTCGTATGGAACAAGCATTTATCTGTTATACCTATGAGTATGCCAAAGGTATCCCTGTAAGAGGTATTCGAGACTATGATAATCTGGAAGCCAAAGAGGTGTTGGATGTGATCAACGCCTTTTTTTTATTGGATGACTGTGGTGCTTTTTGTGAGCTGCATTATCGCACAAAGGTCGGAAAAAAGAACTGCACACATATAGAAATCAGACGAAAGACTGGTCAGATGTGGTATCCAGAAATGGCACTGGAAAGTGTATGATTTTGGGATTGGTCAGAAGTTCTGCCAAACCATTGAAAAATAAAGGAAAGTAAGGCGCAAGGAAAGGATAAGTTCTGACCGAGTTTAGGAGCCTTGGTCAGAAGTCATATCCCGTATTTTGGAGGTGAGAAAAAAAACATGATACAGAAAGATGCCAAAGCATATCATGTGCTGGAGATATTATCTATGGCAGGTGAGGTTGGAGAGGATATGGTTTCGCTGTTGATCCCGCAGCCTGATTACCGAAAGAAAATTTTACAGAGATTACTTTTGGAAAACAAAATCGTTCGATACCAGAAAGATGGGGTAAAAGGCTATCGGCTTACCATAAGCGGAAAACGCTGGATGCTGCAAAGTGATTATAATCGGTTTTCATATTTTCTGGCAAATGGTGCTGATGCCTCCATGCGCCGCAGTGATTTGGTCCATAGAAAGAGGCAGCGTCGTCTGGCAGAAATGATGGCGCTTTTTTTCTTGGCTGGTACCAATCTGTTCCGAGATGAAAAGCCAAGTATCTTTCAGGAACAGCCAACGGAGGTAAAGCTCTCGCAGTCTGTTTTCTACAGTTCCAGAGAATGGAAAGACATGGGAAGCCTTTCTACGAAAGTCATCAGTTCCCGTGGAGCAGGTGTTTGGCTTACAAAAAACGCAGTCTGGCTTTGCTACCATCTGGATGGGGTGACATCTTGGTATGGTAATGTGGAGAAACGTGCGGATATCTTACTGCGTTCTGTGCTTCAGGAAAAAGGATACTCTTTTTCAGAAACAAGAGCGCTTTTATTTTACAGTCAAACAGATACCCCTATCTTAGAGGTGAAACGACAAGCAGATATCCGAGATTCCCCCTTTGAGAAATTCTGCTGTGTCCCGCTGGATGAGAACGGCAGTCTTTTGCTTCAGATATTGGAAGATGCACAAATGTATCAGTGCTTATATCAGGTGCTAACAGAGGATTTAAAAAGCAATGCAGAAAGGAACATCATAAACGATGGGTATAATGATGCCTTGGAACCGGTTTTGATCTGTTTCGACTTTGACATCAAACGCTTGCTTCTCTTTGTTATGCAGCTGAGATATGCCCAGAAGAAAGGAGAGGTCATTTGTTTTGACTTCCAGAAGGAAGGGGTGAAACAATACTGCGATGAAGCCACTCAAATTTCAACAGTGGACATGGAAGCTGTCCGAGAGAATTTCTTTTGAACGACGTGATTTGAAAAAAGCAGTCGCAATACTGCTTTTGGGTATCCTTCCGTTATTGTACGGTGCTGGGTATCTGGCGCAGTTCCTTAAAAACTACAAAATATGGTCAGCTGCCGGCGGTGTAGCAGGAGATGGTACTGCACCGCAGTTTCCGGATGCAGGGATACTTTCCTGTTTTCGTCATGTGTTTTCAATGGATGGCTTCTATGCTTTGCTTTTCGAATGTATCCTGATCGCCATACTGGTGGTGATGGTGATGCATATGGGAAACAGCACTGGAGGCGAATTAGATAGAGAACGCAACTTTGCTTATTCCGAAAAGGGTACCTATGGTACAGCAGGATATCTGGAGCAAAAAGAAATGAAGAAACTCTTGTGTCTGACGGATATCCGCCATACCAAAGGCACGATTTTGGGTATTGTTGAAAAACAGATTGCCAGTATCCCACTGGAAAGCAGGATGAACCGAAATATTGCAGTATATGGTGCTTCTGGCAGCATGAAATCCCGTGCTTTTGTGCGTAATATGATATTCCAATGTGTCAGACGTGGGGAAAGCATGGTGCTGACAGATCCAAAATCAGAACTTTATGAGGATATGTCGGTGTATCTGGAGGAGCATGGATATACGGTAAAGGTCTTTAATCTGGTCAATCCGCCAAACAGTGACAGCTGGAACTGTATGTGGGAGATCCAGCATGAGGAGTTGATGGCACAGACCTGTGCTGACGTTATTATCAAGAACACAAGTGACGGAAAAACAGATCATTTCTGGGATATGTCAGAGCTGAACCTGCTGAAAGCATTGATCCTGTATGTGGATATGGAAAAAACGGAGGAGGAGCGAAACTTAGGTCAGGTATATCGTATGCTGGCGGAGTTATCGGAGAAAGAGATGGATGCACGTTTTGCACTTTTGCCAAAGGAGCACCCTGCAAAAGGACCCTATCATATCTTTAAGCAGGCAGGTGAAAAAGTCCGAGGCGGTGTCATCATTGGTCTTGGTGCCAGATTGCAGGTGTTCCAGAACAAAATGATTCGTAATATCACCGCATATCCGGAAATCGACTTGGAATTACCTGGAAAAGAGAAATGTGCGTATTTCTGCATCACCAGCGATCAGGATTCTACCTTTGACTTTTTGTCATCCTTGTTTTTTTCATTCCTGTTTATTAAGCTGGTGCGCTTTGCAGACCGAAATGGTGTAGACGGGAAATTACCAAAGGCAGTCAATTTTATTCTGGACGAGTTCCCAAACATTGGCGCTATACCAGACTTTAAGAAGAAAATATCAACGGTACGCAGCCGAAATATCAGTATTTCTGTAATTTTTCAAAATATCGCGCAGTTAAAGAACCGCTATCCCTATGACGAATGGCAGGAAATCATTGGTAACTGTGATACCCAGATCGCATTGGGCTGTACAGATGAAATGACAGCTCGTTTTCTGTCAGACCGCACTGGTGAGGTGACCATCTCGGTCAGCAGTCAGTCCAAACAGCTGCATACCTGGCGTGTCAGCAACTTCACACCGGATTTTCGTGAAATCAGTTCCGTAGGCAGACGAAAGCTGATGACACAAGACGAAGTCCTGCGTATGCCATTGGACGAAGCACTGATCATACTCCGTGGGCAAAAGGTATTTCGTGTGAAAAAATTCGATTATACCTTGCACCCGGAAAGTAAAAAACTAAAGAAAAGAAAGGCGGTTACCCATATCCCCCTTTGGCGGATGGAAGAAAAGGAACCAGCTGTAAAAATAGAGGAACCCAAACAACAAATGGCACTGTCAGAAGAAAGAAAGGAATCTTTTGGGCAGGAAATAAAATCAGCCGTTTTGGAACAAGAAGTACAACCGAAAGAACCAAAGAAAGTGGTTTCAATCTCGAAAAAACAATTGATGAGTAAAAATAAGGAGGCAAGGAACAATGGACAAGGACGAAAAAATGATACAGGCGCAGCAGATGCCGGTATTGACCATTGAAAGTAATGGCAGTTATGTAACAGCCGCAGACGCAAAAGAACAGGCGTGGTATGAATTGCAGAACGCATACCGCAGCAGACGTATCCTTTCCGGTGTATTAGTGGACTATAGTCAATAAAGTGGACACAATTTATAAAGAAAAGTGCCGAGTACAGCTGCTTAGTGCTGTGCCCAGTACCATTCTTCTTTTTCATTTGGTGTCATCATTCCGAGAGAACTATGCGGTCT
>NZ_JADCKK010000065.1:0-14457 GCF_014982935.1 Anaerotignum lactatifermentans
TTTCATTTTTCCATATATTACCTGTCTTCTATACTTTGGTGCAAATACAATATGATATTTACATTCCCAACTCGTATGTGCTAAACTATTCATATAAAAACCTCCTATGCTTTCTTGTGTCTTGGCGAACTCAAGATAATTATAGCATAGGAGGTTTTTGCTTGAAGCTGAAGCTCACTGATTCCCCCGGCATAGCCGGGGGTTTTTATTGGATTCACCAATAAAAAACCCCTTCCACAGTTTTAAACTGTGTGAAGGGGTTTTCTATGGTTTTTGTCAGGAAATCATCTGTTCAAAATCATCTGTGCTGATGATGGAAACGCCCAGTTCCTTTGCTTTTTCCAGTTTTTTCTCACCGGCATAAGCTCCAATAAGAAGATAATCAGTTTTTCCGCTTACGGCACCACGCACAACGCCGCCGAAATTCTCGATGATCTCTTTTGCGCCGTCCTTCCCATAATCATCCGGCTCCCCGGTGATCACGAAGGTCTTTCCGGCAAACCGATCATCAAATGTTTCAGGACGGAAGCGATAGGAAACGCCGAAGTTGATGCCCCAGTTGCCTGCAAACAATCTGGCAATATATTCGATGGACGGAATACCGTTTCCATCTGCGGCATAGGGAACATCCTCTACTTGATCTTTTAAAAAGTCATTAATTGTATCTTGTAAAGAATACATATCAAAAGTGTCTTCAAATTCCGAAAAATCTGTTCTCTCAGGGTCAGCTAATGCGTCAAGGAATGGTTCGATTTCTTCAAATGTCAACCCATATCCAATGAAAGAATCTAAATATTCTTTTAATTTTTCTCGGTCGATGTCTAGTGAAATATTTGTTGCACCCATGGATCTGTAATTCAAAACTTCTTCAACGGAAAGGATATCACCTATTGATCCTTTATAAAGGATTCCTTCGGTTTCAGAAGGCTCGGTTTCTCCGGCAGGCTTATAATAAATTGTCCATGTGTAGTCATCGCTATAATCCAGATATTGCGTCAAAAGCATGAGCTCCAGTTCAGGTGCGATCTGCCCTATTTCAGAAGCCATTTCCTCAATGCCGCTGATGTTGCCGGAGCCGGTGTTTTCGATGACCAGCTTATAGCGGTCTAAAAATTTTTGCAGCCCATATCCCTGTGTTGTCCGCAGTCCGGTGCCTTCTTCCACGGGGTATTCATTGAATACAGAATCAGGATCGCCGTCATTGACTTTTTTCAGAAAATCGGTGAGTTGTTCTTTCGTTCCAACAAGTGCCAGTTTGTATAATCCTTGCATGAAATCCCCTCCTTTGCAGAAAATGGAAACGCCTTTTTCTTTTATGATAGCACCAATCTTTTTTTCGTGCAATGATGTATTAGGAAAGGAAAAGAACAGGATTCCTGCGTTTTTCGCTGGGGAAATTGCAATTTTAGCATGTTTTCGTTACAATGGTGTCAGTGCAGTAAAAAAGGAGGAATGGTTTTGGAACGGCAGATCACATGGACAAATAACGGCATTGGCATCATAGAAGCGGAAAAGCGGCAGGGAATTGCGCCTGCTTTTTTGGCAGAGGAAGTTGTGGAAAAAATCGCGGCATTTCATAGCTCCGTACCTGGTTATGCAGTGACACCTCTTGCGGAATTGCCTGCAAGGGCGAAGGAACTGGGACTGGAAAATATTTTTGTGAAGGATGAATCCCACCGCTTTGGACTCAATGCATTCAAAGGATTGGGCGGCGTTTATGCCGTTTCCAAAGTCATTTGCGAAAAACTGGGACTGGATTTGGAAAAAGCGGACTTTTCCCAGATTTGTTCCGAAGAAAATAAGGAAAAAATCAAGGATATGGTGTTCATCACTGCTACCGATGGCAATCATGGCAAAGGTGTTGCTTGGGCGGCGAAGAAATTCGGCTGTCAGGCTTATGTGTATATGCCAAAAGGCACTGTGGAAAGCCGTGTGCAGGCAATCCGTGATGTGGGCGCCACAGAAGTTCTGGTGACGGACTATTTTTATGATGATACCGTCCGCATGGCTAACAAAAGAGCCGAAGAAAATGGTTGGACTATGGTGCAGGATACAGCATGGGAAGGCTATGAAAAAATCCCCACTTACATCGTGCAGGGCTATACCACATTGGCAAAAGAAGCAGTGGAGCAGCTCAAGGAAAAAGGCGTAGATGCACCGGATTTGGTGATTTTGCAGGCTGGCGTTGGTGCTTTCGCTGGGGGCGTGCTGGGGTATCTGGTGAACCATTACGGCGAAAAACTGCCGAAAGTCATCATTGCAGAACCTGACACCGTTGCTTGTATTTTTGAATCGGCGAAAATCAATGATGGCAAACCTCATGCGTCCACTGGCAGCTGCGAAACCGTCATGGCTGGGCTGAACTGTGCGGAACCCTGTCTGGTGACCTATCCCACACTGCGGGATTTCCCTGTGGCTTACGCGGCGTGTCCTGACTTTGTGACAGAAGAAGGTATGTGGCTGCTGGGAAAACCTTTGGCTGGGGACGATAAAGTCATTTCCGGGGAATCCGGCGCTGTTGGTATGGGGCTTTTGTATGAATTGACTCAGAATCCTGATTTGGTGGAAATCAAAGCCAGACTGGGACTGAATGAAAAGAGCGTGGTACTCCTCATCAGCACCGAAGGCAACACAGACCCTGACCATTACACAGAGGTGCTGGCAAAAGAGACCTTGTAAGAAAGGCAAAAGAGGCGTATCATATCAGAAGATAACTTTTTGGAGGTGCAGAAATGAAAGCAGAAATCATTGCAGTAGGAACGGAGATCCTGCTGGGAGATATTTTGAATACAAATGCTCAGTATCTGTCCAAAGAACTGGCACAGCTGGGGATTGAAGTTTATTTTCAGACAGTGGTGGGGGATAACCCCAAACGTCTGAAAGATACCATTTTTCAGGCATTTTCCCGTGCGGACCTGATTATCACCACAGGCGGACTTGGTCCCACAGAAGATGACCTGACAAAGGAAACAGCGGCAGAATATTTCGGGGAAGAACTGGTGCTGGATGAAAGAGCATTGGGCAGAATCGAAAAATATTTCAAACGCACAGGCAGAACCATGACAGAAAACAACCGGAAACAGGCTATGGTGCCTAAGGAACACGGCATTGTGCTCTACAATGACAACGGCACTGCCCCCGGCATCATCATGGAGAAAAACGGCAAAATCATTGCCATGCTGCCCGGTCCTCCTAAGGAAACTATGCCCATGTTTGAAAATCAGGTAAAACCTTATTTGCAGAAAAAACAGGAATATACTTTCGTTTCTGAAATCCTGCGCGTGGCAAGTGTAGGGGAAAGTGCCATGGAAACACTGGTGAAAGACATCATTGATGCCCAGACAAACCCCACCATTGCGCCTTACGCAAAATACGGTGAATCCATCCTGCGCATTACAGCGAAAGCAAAATCTGAAGAAGAAGCTCATGAACTGATCGCGCCTGTGAAAGCGGCTTTGAAAGAACGTCTGGGTAACGCTGTTTATGCCGAAGGGGAAACCAATATGCAGACGGTTGTGGCACAGATGCTGCTGGAAGGGAAAAAGACCATTGCTGTGGCAGAATCCTGCACAGGTGGTCTGGTGACTTCCGCTTTGGTGGAATATCCCGGTATTTCCGAAGTGTTGCTGGAAGGCTGTGTCACCTATACCAATGAAGCGAAAATGCATCGTTTGGGCGTGAAAGCGGAAACACTGGACAAATATACTGCTGTGAGCAGAGAAGTGGCTGCGGAAATGGCAGAAGGTGTAGCAAAGACCAGCGGCGCAGCTATCGGCGTTTCCACAACAGGCATTGCTGGCCCTGGCGGTGGCACAGAAGAAAAACCTGTAGGTCTGGTTTACATTGGTATCCATGTAAATGGCAAAACAACCGTAACAGAATACCGCTATACAGGCGAACGGAACCAGATTCGGGAACGTGCCGCTTTCTATGCATTGGATTTACTGCGGAAGGCATTGCGGGATGAAGCATAAGGGAGATTTGCTGCTGTTTCTGGCAGCGTTCATCGGCGGCAGCGGCTTTATTAGCAGCAAATATCTGTTGGATTGGGGCTATACCCCTTATCAGGTGATTTTTGGCAGATTTCTGGTGGCAGCCCTTTGTTTGGGGATTTTCTACTGGAAAGCATGGAAAAATATCACCAAAGCAGAATGGAAAGTGGGCAGCATATTGGGATTGCTTTTGGCGGCAACATTTCTGCTTCTCACATTGGGATTACAGTATACCACACCATCCGTCAATGCCTTTTTGTGCAACACACAGGCGGTGGTGGTGCCTTTTATCTGCTGGTTTGCCTTTCGGCAGAAACCGGCAGCCAGCGTGATTTTGGCAGCAGTGGTGACAGTGATCGGTGTTGCTATGCTGTCTGTGACAGATGGACTCAGATTGGACTTAGGGGCGGTGCTGTCATTCGGGGCATCCATCGCTTTTTCCCTGCAAATGGCACTCATGGGGCGGATGATTGCCGCTTGTGATTCGGTACACATTGCTTTGGTGGAAAATGCGGTGGTGGCAGTTCTTGCCTTTTTCATTTCCCTCATGATGGGGGGAGAGGTGCCGCCTCTTTCTCTGGGAGCGGTGGGGAATTTCCTCAACGCAGGTATCCTCTGCACTGGGGTGTATTTTGTGCTCCAATCTGTAGGACAGCGGTATACTTCGGCTAGTAAAACAGCCCTTATCATCACAACGGAATCTATTTTTGCGGCAGTGATTTCTGCGGTACTTTATGGAGAACGGCTGACCCTTCGGGGGTATGTGGGTTGTATCCTGATTTTTGGGGCAGTATTGTTGGCAGAAGCCCCTTTGGGACGCAAAAAAAGCGGTTGACAGTCTCCGTGAAATCGAGTAAAATGAGAACATAAGTTCGATTTATTTGGAAAGGTGGTTGCGGCATGGCAGCAGCAAAAGCAAAAGACAGCAAAGACGAAATCAAATTTGAAGATAAACAAAAAGCATTGGACGCGGCTCTGAGCCAGATTGAAAAACAGTTCGGCAAAGGCGCGGTAATGAAACTGGGTGACGACAGCGCAAAAATGAACGTGGAAGTGGTTCCAACAGGCTCCTTGAGTCTGGATATCGCTTTGGGCGTGGGCGGTGTGCCTAAGGGCAGAATCATCGAAGTATATGGTCCTGAATCTTCTGGTAAAACAACCGTTGCTTTGCATATGGTAGCGGAAGTGCAGAAACGTGGCGGCATTGCGGGCTACATCGACGCGGAACATGCTATGGACCCTACTTATGCAAAGGCTTTGGGTGTAGATATTGACAATCTGTATATTTCCCAGCCTGACGACGGCGAACAGGCACTGGAAATCGCAGAAACTATGGTACGCAGCGGCGCCATTGATATTGTTATTGTGGACTCTGTTGCGGCTCTGGTTCCCCGTGCGGAAATCGAAGGGGAAATGGGAGATTCCCATATGGGCTTGCAGGCAAGACTCATGAGCCAGGCTCTGCGGAAACTGACTGGTATCACCAAAAAATCCAACTGTACCGTTGTATTCATCAACCAGCTCCGTGAAAAGATTGGTGTCACATTCGGTAACCCTGAAACTACTACCGGTGGTCGTGCCCTGAAGTTCTATGCTTCTATCCGTATCGATATCCGTAAGTCTGATGTCATCAAACAGGGGACAGACTTTGTAGGGAACCGCGTGAAAGTGAAAATTGCGAAGAACAAAGTTGCACCTCCCTTCAAGATTGCGGAATTTGACATTGTTTATGGTCAGGGTATTTCCAAAGAAGGGGATATCCTGGACTTGGCATCTGAAGTGGATATCGTAAACAAGAGCGGCGCATGGTACGCTTATGGGGAAACTCGTATCGGTCAAGGACGTGAAAACGCAAAAACATTCCTGAAAGAACACCCTGACATGTGCAGAGAAATCGAAAACAAAGTCCGTGAACACTATGGTCTGCCTACACTGACAGACGGTGTCATGGAAACCGCTGTGGAAGAAGAAGCAGAACCCAGACTGGATTTGGATGTGGAATAAACAGAGAGATTTTGTGGAAATCTCTTGAGAAAAAAGGGAACCTGTGGATAGGGTTCCAATGGAAGATATTGAGAATCATAAAATAGTCAGAATCCTTAAAACGAAAAGGATTCTGGCTATTTTGTTTTATGATGAAGTTGTCACTGACAGGTTCCTGTTTTTTTCGTGGAAAAGCCCTGTTTGCAAAGGTTTCTTTTGACGCAGAGGGGAAAACTATGATATAATAAGCAAAATATCATGGGGAAACAGGCGTTTTTCCAGACTGGATGAAAACAGAAGTTGCTTTTTGCGAGAATGCAAAGGAAAAGGGCAGCTTTTTTTGTGAAAGAAATACTAGAGATTTAGGAGGAATATGGATGTCCAAAGACAGACAAAGTCATATCAGAAACTTTTGTATTGTGGCACATATCGACCACGGCAAATCCACATTGGCAGATAGATTGATTCAGAAAACAGGTCTGCTTACAGACCGTGAAATGCAGGAACAGGTACTGGATAACATGGATCTGGAACGGGAAAGAGGTATCACCATCAAGTCCCAGGCAGTTCGCTTGATTTATCGCGCAAACAATGGGGAAGAATACGAATTCAACCTCATCGATACTCCGGGACACGTGGACTTTAACTATGAAGTATCCCGCTCTCTGGCAGCCTGCGAAGGTGCAATCCTGATTGTAGACGCAGCACAGGGTATTGAAGCGCAGACATTGGCAAACGTATATCTGGCACTGGATAACAATCTGGAAATCCTGCCCGTTATCAATAAAATCGACCTGCCCAGCGCAAACCCTGCTTGGGCAAAACAGGAAATTGAAGATATTATCGGTATCCCCGCAGAAGATGCGCCGGAAATTTCCGCCAAAAACGGCGTGAACATCGAAGAAGTGCTGGAGCGTATCATCACAGATATTCCTGCTCCCAGCGGTGATGTGGATGCACCTCTGAAAGCGCTGATTTTCGACAGCGTATATGACCAGTATCGTGGTGTTATCGTTCTGATGCGTGTCTTTGACGGCAGCATCCGCAAAGGCTCCAAAGTAAAAATGATGGCAACAGGCAAAGAATTTGACGTTGTGGAAGTTGGTATTTTCGGCCCCGGTCGTTTCCTGCCGGTAGATGAACTGAATGCAGGCATGGTAGGGTATTTCACTGCCAGCATCAAAAACGTGGCAGATACCCGCGTAGGTGATACGGTAACAGAAGCGGCAAGACCCACTGCAGAAGCACTGCCCGGTTATAAGAAAGTAAACCCCATGGTTTATTGTGGTGTGTTCCCTGCCGACGGTGCAAAATATCCTGACCTTCGTGATGCACTGGAAAAATTGCAGCTCAACGACGCTTCTCTGTTCTTTGAACCGGAAACATCTGTGGCTCTGGGCTTTGGTTTCCGCTGTGGTTTTCTGGGACTGCTGCATCTGGAAATCATTCAGGAAAGACTGGAAAGAGAATATAATCTGGATCTGGTAACCACCGCACCCAGCGTTATTTATAAAGTATATCTGACAGACGGCACCCAGTTCGACCTGTCCAACCCCAGCAACATGCCTGACCCTGCCCGTATCCTGAAAATGGAAGAACCCATTGTAAAGGCAGAAATCATGCTGCCTAAGGATTATATCGGACCTATCATGGAACTGTGTCAGCAGCGCCGTGGGGATTATATCAGCATGGAATATCTGGATGAAAGCAGAGCCATGCTCATCTACGAAATGCCTCTGAATGAAATCATTTATGACTTCTTCGATGTACTGAAATCCAGAAGCCGCGGTTACGCGTCCTTTGACTATAGTCTGGTGGGCTACAAAGAAAGTGAACTGGTGAAACTGGATATTCTGGTAAACAGAGAACCTGTGGATGCACTGTCCTTTATTGTTCATAAAGATTCCGCTGTGGAACGTGGCAGAAAGATGTGCGAAAAACTGAAAAAAGAAATTCCCAGACATCTGTTTGAAATTCCCATTCAGGCAGCTATCGGCAGCAAGATCATTGCCAGAGAAACCATCAGCGCCCTGCGTAAAGATGTATTGGCGAAATGCTACGGCGGTGATATTTCACGTAAGAAAAAACTGTTGGAAAAACAGAAGGAAGGGAAAAAGAGAATGCGCCAGATTGGCAGCGTAGAAGTACCTCAGCAGGCATTTATGAGCGTGCTGAAACTCGACGAAGAATGACAAAAACTGAGTTTTTTCGACAGAGAAAAACAAAAAAATACGGCGTTTTACAAGAGCGATATCGTGAAAATGATGTCGCTTTTTTGTTGCTTTTTTATAGATTCTTGCTTTTGAAACAGTATGATATTTGTGGTTTATTGCTATTTTATAATCATCATAACAGTGTCATACTTATTTTATAATCCTATATGTCGACAATAAAAAACAGATGAAAAAAATAAGAGTTTATAGTGGTCTTTTGAAATAAAACAAGAGGTTGAGATGTAATGCAAGATATATTGGAAAGTGGAAAAAAGCTGAGAGTTGCCGCAATTTGCCGCGTCAGTACAGTAAAGGAAGAACAGGAGGCAAGTTATGAAACACAGGTGGCATTCTTTAAAGCAATTATTGCCTATCATCCAAACTGGGAGATGACAGAGGTCTATGCGGATTATGGCATAACAGGCACAAGTGTGGAGAAAAGAAAAGGTTTCAGCCGAATGATAGAGGACTGCAAAGCGGGAAAAATAGATCTGATACTGGTAAAGTCATTAAGCCGTTTTGCAAGAAATACCCTAGATTCTTTAAACTGTATTCGCATGCTAAAGGAAAGAAATATAGGCGTGTGGTTTGATGAGGAAAGAATCAATACGCTGGATCAGAGTGGAGAAATGCTGATCACGGTTTTAAGTGCTTTGGCACAGGAGGAAAGCCGAAATATCAGTGAGAATGTAAAATGGGGACTGCGTAATAAGTATGCAAAGGGCGGATGCCACACAAGCAGATTGCTGGGGTATAAAACAGGAAAAAGCGGACATCTGGAAATTATTCCAGAGGAGGCTGAGATTGTAAAATATATTTTTAGGAGATACCTTGAGGGACAAAGTATCAACGGAATATCAAAAGAGCTGGAGAATAAGGGCTATACAACCATACGGGAAAGTAAAACATGGGGATTTACTACGGTAAGAAATATTCTGGAAAATGAGAAGTATATCGGGGATGTGCTGTCTCAGAAAACGTATACGGTTGATTACTTAAGTGGTAAAAGAGCGGCTAATGATGGGGTTTTGCCAAAGTATTATGTAGAGAATGATCATGAGCCAATTATTTCCCGTGAGGATTTTTACAGGGTTAAGGAAGAAAAACAAAGAAGAACTGAATTGAGAAAAGGCATAGAGGATGAACTTGGTTATAACGGAAAGTATAGTGCGAAATATGCGTTGACTAGTGTTTTGTTTTGCGGTGAGTGTGGCAACCCATACCGTAGGCAAGTATGGAAAACAAAAGCAGTATGGCGTTGCAGCAGCAGGCTGAAAGATGGTACAAAGTACTGTAAAAATTCTCCGACTATCGATGAAAAGGGTTTGCACCAATGTATCATTCGAGTAATCAACTCCTTTGTAGAAAATAAAGCGGATTTTCCGGATATTCTTAAGTATGATTTTTTACTGGAGCTGAAGAGATGCAAATTTCAAAATATAGATTATGATAAAGAAATTGAGAAATGGAAAGGGAAGCTGATCAGGCTGCTTAAGTCAAAGGAAGGCATCAGCGGACATAAAAAGTTATGTGCAGAAATGCTTCAAAAATTGAACTGGCTGGAAGCAGAAAAGAAAAGATCCGAAAATAATAAGGAAGAACGAAAACAGATAGAAACTTTGCTGGATCCTAAATTGGATCTGGCAAGCCTGCTGCGTGTGGAAAATTATGATGATGCTCTTGTAAGGCGGCTGATTAGCTCCATTAAAGTAAAGACAGATGGAAGTGTGGAAATATGGTTTAAGGTAGGGATGGCGGTGGAGGAAAAAATATAGAATCATACAAAAAACATCAATGTATAGAAAAAGTAGGTTATAATAATAAAATTTTTTTTGAAAAGTATATTCGATCTATCTTCCAAATTTATATTCAAGTGTAATGCAGTTGGTAGAATAATTGATTTGGGAAAAATACTGTAGGCTTCGACTGATTTTTAAAGTGTTTAATTTTTTGAAAGAAATAATTTAATGCTTCATCATAGAAACAACAGAATCTTGAATTTTCTAATGGCTCTACCTATAATATTTTTATACAGTTGAGTTTTGTTTTATTAAGATATTTGTGTAGATATATTTCGTAGAATCTTTTGGTTTTGGAGAGGGATGGAGATGATATGATGATTATGAATGAAAAGGTTTCCTATTCACTATATGATGATTATGTTCAGAGCGCTAATACACTCTTTCATTTCATGAAAGAACAAAGGTTCTTAGATTCGATTCTTCTCCATAAAGCTTTGCTTCCACGGTATTGCATTGAAACCATCGATTACTTAAATATTCATAATGGTACCCGCACATTTCATGAAGCTGCTATTTTGCAAAAGTGCTTCTGTGATATTCCTTTTCATAAACTTGCAGATTCATTTACTGTAAATGCTGTTGGAGATGTTTATGAATCATTAACAAGCGATGAAAAAATAGAGATCCAAAAGAACAATACACATTTTGATTTTTATGGAGAATATGCAGTGGCTTTTTCAAAAAGTTGGGGAGAAAAAAACCACCTTCAGCCGATTCACTATCTTAACGAAGATTCCCAATATACAAAGGATTTTTCTGCCTTAATGGGACAAATTATCCAGAAGAATGAGTTGCTGGAAGAGTATTCTAAAGATGTAATTAATCGTCTAGCGTATATCAAGCCGTTGCGTGGAATCATGAAGAGAAAATTTACTCGCAAAGATTTTAGTTCGGTCACAGTTGAAATATCCAAGAATTTTCATGATGAACGTGAGTGGAGATATGTTCCTAATGCGAAGGATCTTGCTGACTTGAATATAGGAAGTATTATAGCTAATCCTAATGCAATTCCTTTGGCAAACGACATCAGTAATAGCTTGGAGAATGAGAAATACAGGAAGCTTTGGCTAAATTTTTCGTATGATGATATACGGTATATCATTGTTCCTAATATTCAAGCTCGAGTTAATATTATTAAAACAATAAATGACTTACCAGATGATTGTTTTGAAAACAAGGAGGATATTCCAATCGAGAAGAATATTCTAATGAGTAAAATACTGGTGTTGGAAGAAATCAGAAAGGATTGGTAATATGTCTAACAAAATCAAAGATATTTTTTCTGATGATATGATTGATATTAATGGAACATTATCTTTTTGTAATAAAGATGCATACAATAATTTTTTATCTGCCTTGGATTCTGTATATACCGAAGGGCGTACCATTCCAATAGATGGGGTGACTTCAATATCCACAAGTGTTGGATGCCAAGGTGCAAAATTCCCATTACAAGAACATACTAGCATAGAAAAAGTTTTTATTGGACCTACGGAAGAGCCTGTGATTATTACACTTGATGTGAATGGAGAAGAAAAAAAAATAACACTTTTGCGTAATTTTCTCAAAGATAAAGTGATTATACATTCCAAACCAGATTCCATAGTTGCTTTTAATTTTATATTCCAACATGGCGAAAACAAGCATACTGTTAATTATAAGGTACAGTTTGAGAAGGCAAAAAGTGTAAGCGAAGTTGCTGACAGCTTTAGTATTGCTACAGCTCTATTGTCATGTTTTTATGGATCTGAAGATAACACCACAGCTGAAGCGGGTAAAGTTTCTTTATCGGAAGTAAGGAATTATTTTCGTTGTAACGAAGCGTTCTTCAAGCGTTTAAGTGCAATAGAGAGTAGACTCTCTCTTTCGATTTCACCAAGTTTGTTAAACGATTTGTCTTCTGAAGAGCAGCATGATATTGATGAACTTTATTTGCTTTTATGTGAAAAGAAAGTTGTTCGTTTGAATGCCAAATTATCTTCTACAGAATCGATAGTTGTTATGAATCAGGTAGGACCACAACTTAGTATTGGCAGTAAAGTATCATTGACTTTTTTAGGAAATATAGAATCTATTTTTTTAAAGCAAAAAGTTACTCTTTACACCGCTAATCTTTTGATAAATGCATTTGTGAAAGATATTCGAAAGTGTGAAGATGGTACAGTAAAGATTTTGTATGGCGATACTGATAGCAAACCTATGTATGTTTCTTTCTCTGCGTTTGAAACAAGTGAAGAAGCAAGGCAAGAACTGGACGTAATAATGCAGCATGAAGAAATCTATAATAATGCTCTAACAAGTAGTGTATATATTAATGAGTATTATGAAGAAAAGGACTAAATAAACGGCATATGAATAAAATAGAGAACCATAGAACAATTATTCGTCCTTTGGTTCTCTTTTTATTTATTTACCATCTCGAAGGTATTGTTTTAAGTTTGCTTTTTTCATATGAGTTAAGTCAAATAATCAGTTCTTATTTTTTTGTATACGGTTCTATATAGCTACATAATTTCTCAGACTCATCGTCCTATATATTATTGGAGATATATGTATAGTGGTTCAGATCAACTCAAGTGTGAGGTGTAATAGCATATTGGACAATATTTTGGAATCTTGCTGCCGAAGAAAATATTAGTGAGAAAGGCGTGATTCAGGTAGTGAAACTTCTGATGGAAAAAGGAATGCACGAATTAAAAAAATGGTGATAACTTTATCAGAATCCTAATTCAAACAATCATAGGTGTGAATGAATGAAAAATGGAAATACACTTTAAGTTCGGAACGGTAATGACAGAAAGAATCGTTGAGAAGGAATACTAAGAAAGACTGGCAGAAACACTATCGTTTCTATAAATGCGAAAATAAAAGATTCCTGGTTTCACAGAGAGTTTTGATTTTGGTATTTTACCAAAATTAAGATATTTCAATACTCATATTTTTTTGAAAAGAATATTGCAACGACATGATTCGATCAAGGAGCTTACACCAAGGGACCACCAGGCTCACAGGGCATACTTATCCCAACCTTATGCAAACTCGACGAAGAATGACAAAACTCCCGTTTTTTCGACAGAGAAAAACAAAAAAATACGGCGTTTTACAAGAGCGATATCATGAGAATGATGTCGCTTTTTTGTTGCTTTTTTATAGATTCTTGCTTTTGAAACAGTATGATATTTGTGGGTTATTGCTATTTTACAATAATTATAACAGTGTCATACTTATTTTATAGTCCTATATGTCGACAATAAAAAACAGATGAAAAAAATAAGAGCTTATAGTGGATTTTATGACATAAAACAAGAGGTTGAGAAATGATGCAAGATATATTGGAAAGTGGAAAAAAGCTGAGAGTTGCCGCATATTGTCGCGTCAGTACAGCAAAGGAAGAACAGGAGTCCAGTTATGAAATACAGGTGGCATTCTTTAAAGAAATGATTGCCTATCATCCCAATTGGGAGATGACAGAGGTCTATGCGGATTATGGCATAACAGGCACAAGTGTAGAAAAAAGAAAAGGTTTCAGCCGAATGATAGAGGACTGCAAAGGGGGAAAAATAGATCTGATACTGGTAAAGTCATTAAGCCGTTTTGCAAGAAATACCCTGGATTCTTTAAACTGTATTCGTATGCTGAAGGAAAGAAATATAGGCGTGTGGTTTGATGAGGAAAGAATCAATACGCTGGACCAGAGTGGAGAAATGCTGATTACGGTTTTAAGTGCTCTGGCACAGGAAGAAAGCCGAAATATCAGTGAGAATGTAAAATGGGGACTACGTAATAAGTATGCAAAGGGCGGATGCCACACAAGCAGACTGCTGGGGTATAAAACGGGAAAAAGCGGGCATCTGGAAATCATTCCAGAGGAAGCTGAGATCGTAAAATATATTTTCAGAAGATACCTTGAGGGACAAAGTATCAACGGAATATCAAAAGAGCTGGAGAATAAGGGCTATACAACCATACGGGGAAGTAAAACATGGGGATTTACTACGGTAAGAAATATTCTGGAAAATGAGAAGTATATCGGGGATGTGCTGTCTCAGAAAACATATACGGTTGATTACTTAAGTGGAAAAAGAGTAGCTAATGATGGGGTTCTGCCAAAGTATTATGTGGAGAATGATCATGAGCCAATTATTTCCCGTGAGGATTTTTACAGGGTTAAGGAAGAAAAACAAAGAAGAACCGAACTGAGAAAAGGCATAGAGGACGAACTTGGTTACAATGGAAAGTATAGTGCGAAATATGCGTTGACCAGTGTTTTGTTTTGTGGTGAGTGCGGTAAACCATACCGCAGGCAGGTATGGAAGACGAAAGCAGTATGGCGTTGCAGCAGTGGACTATAGTCAATAAAGTGGACACAATTTATAAAGAAAAGTGCCGAGTACAGCTGCTTAGTGCTGTGCCCAGTACCATTCTTCTTTTTCATTTGGTGTCATCATTCCGAGAGAACTATGCGGT
>NZ_JADCKK010000066.1:0-13381 GCF_014982935.1 Anaerotignum lactatifermentans
GTTCTTTTGAAGTCTTCGTCATAGCGAATACCTTTGCTGTTTGTTGACATGTAAATACCTCCTTTTGGTGTCTACTTTATTGTAATAGATAGTTACTTTATGTGTCCACTTTTTTAATATAGATCCACAGCAGGTTGAGAGATGGTACAAAGTACTGTAAAAACTCTCCTACTATTGCTGAAAAGAATTTGCACCAGTGTATCCTTCGAGCAATCAACTCTGTTGTAGAAAATAAAGTGGATTTTCCGGATATCCTCAAGTATGATTTTTTCTTGGAGCTGAAGAGATACAAATTTCAAAATATAGATTATGATAAAGAAATTGAGAAATGGAAAGGAAAGCTGATCAGGTTTCTTAAGTCGAAAGAAGGCATCAGCATACATAAAAAGTTATGCGAAGATATACTTCAAAAATTGAACTGGCTTGAAACAGAAAAGAAAAGAGCTGAAAATAATAAGGAAGAACGAAAACAGATAGAAACGTTGCTGAATCCCAAATTAGATCTGGCAAGTCTGCTGCGGGTGGAGGAGTATGATGATGTTCTTGTAAGGAGGCTGATTAACTCCATTAAAGTAAAGGCTGATGGTAGTTTGGAAATATGGTTTAAGGTGGGGATTATAGTATGATGGAAATAGTTATTTGAGTTGGATAAAAATTTAATAAATGTAGAGATTTTATAATGATTTATGTTACAATAATAAATACAGAATATAATTTAATAAAATCATATTTTGAGTAGAGGATACTTATGAATAAAAAATGCCAGATATTCACACCAGATAACTATGTAGATGAATTATTAGATAATGTTGGTTATACAGAAAATTTATATGGAAAGAAGATATTAGAAAATTCATGTGGAACGGGAAATGTTCTTGTAGCAATTGTACGTAGATATATTTCTGATTGCAGAAAGAAAGGTTTTTCTGATTTAAAAATACAAAAAGGTTTAGAGAATGATATATATGGAGTGGAAATTGATAATGAACAGTATTCGTTTTGTATAGAAAGACTAAATAACCTTCTTTTAAATGAGAACCTAAATTTAATAAAGTGGAATATTACGAATAGAGATTACTTAAAAAAAAATGAAGTAAATAAATATGATTATATTGTTGGAAATCCACCATATGTTACATATACAGAAATTAAAGATGAAGATAAGAATTTTTTAAGAGAAACATTTGAATCTTGTAAAAAAGGCAAGTTTGATTACTGCTACGCATTTATAGAAAAAAGCTTACAAAGTCTATCCAGTAATGGAAAATTAGCTTATTTAATTCCTAGTAGTATTTTTAAAACAGTGTTTGGATCTAATTTACGAGAAATAATGAAGCCATATATCGAAAAGATTTATGATTATACTCAAGAAAAAATGTTTGATGATGTATTAATTAAATCTGCAATTATGATTTTAAATAAAAAAAGGGAAAAAGAGTATTTTTATTATAAAGATGTTACATTGAATAAACAACAACGAATTAACATCAATGAATTAAAAGATAAATGGTTTTTTGTTGAAAATACAATGTATGGATCTAGACGATTTGGTGACTATTTTAAAGTTTCGCATGTTGTTGCAACATTGCTAAATGAAGCTTATGTTTTAAAAGATTATGTTGAAACAGAAGATTTTATCGAATGTCAAGGATATAGGCTAGAGTCAGACATAATTAAAAATACTGCTACGCCCAAGACGCAAAGATATCATCGAAAAGAAAAAATAATATTTCCTTATTATTATGATGATAAGAATGAACTTAAACGTTATACGGATGAAGAATTTTTATTATTTTATCCAGGAGTAGCAGCTTATTTAAATAGATTTAGAGACAAATTGGACAGAAGAAAAAAGGATGCAAATTCTAGATGGTTTGAATATGGTAGGAGCCAAGCACTAAGAAATTTAAATAATAGCAAATTACTTATTTCTACGGTAATAACATCAAAAGTTTTAGTATATAAATTGGACAAGGAGTGTATTCCATATTCAGGACTTTATATTACTATTAGAGAAGATAATAAGGAATTATCAATTGAGGATGCGGAAACTGTACTAAAAAGTGAAGGTTTTATGCAATATGTATTACATGCTGGAATACATATTAATGGTACTTCAGTAAGGATAACATCAAGGGATATTGAGGAATATAGATTTTGAGGAGATGAATTGAAATATGCAATCGATGATATTTCAGGTTAGTGCAAAAACAGCTAGACTTATAGGGCGAGAAAATATCTCTGATGTTAACGGAGCCATTATTGAATTAATAAAAAATGGATATGATGCAGATGCAGAGTGTGTATATGTAAAATTTGTAAATCCATACAATGAAATACCCCAAACATTGACGCAATCAGAGGTGAAAAAATTTTTCAAACAACGCATGGATTTGATTGAAAATAACTACACAATTTTTGATGGTAAATATAATCTTAATAAAATAGGAAAATGTGGTTTGTACTCTGATTTAGAGTATTATATACGTTCATTATCAAAAATAATAGTTATTGATAATGGCAATGGTATGAGTCGTGATGTACTTGAATCTAGTTGGATGAAAATTGGTACAGACGATAAAGAAATTAATATTTATAGTCCACAAAAAAAAAGAATCAAGACAGGAGCAAAGGGAATAGGACGATTTGCACTCGATAAATTGTCTTTAAAATCAAAAGTTATAACAAAAAACAAGAATGATAAAACATATGAATGGAAAATTGATTGGACTCAATTTGATGATGTCAATTTGTTAAATCAGGTTTCTGCAACATTAGAAGAAGTTGATACAGATTTTGAACAAGTGGTTAAATCATATGCACAAGATGATTTTGATTTACTTAAAGTAAATAATTGGACTACAGGTACATTAATAGAGCTGAGTCCAATAAGAGATTTTTGGGAATCAAAGTCATATTTAAAAGTTAATAACAGTTTAAAAAATATAAATCCATTCGAAAGTGTTGATAGATTTGATATTGTTGTGCGTAATTTGTATTACCCACAGTTTGATTTTTACTCAGAAAAAGAAGGAATAGAGCGTGAGAACTATGACTACTTGATAGAAGCGAATTTTGATGGTAAGGGAACTGTCCAAATAAGTTTTGATAGAAATGAAATAGATATTAATAAAACAAGTACGTCTAAAGAGTATTCACCAACTGATATAGAAACATACGATCATAATGAATTTTGGAACAGAGAAATTTTTAATAGAAAGAAATATACTAAAGAAAGTTTTGATGGTAAAGTTGATTTCATCTATTCATTAAAAGAAATTTTGGAAAATAAAAAAGAAAATTACGAAAGATATAACGAAGTAGGTCCGTTCTCTTTAAAATTTTATTATTTAAAAAATTCAAAAAGTACGGTTGAGATTATTAAGGACTTTAAAAGTCGAAAGAGAAAAGAATTAATTAAAAACTTTGCAGGTATTAAACTTTATAGAGATAACTTTAAGGTTAGACCATATGGGGATAAGGGACAATTTTTTGATTGGCTCAACTTAAGTGAACGAGTACAAAGAAGCCCTGCTGCAGCATCACATGAATCAGGAAATTGGAGAGTATCACCAAATCAGCTTATTGGGAGTGTTTCAATAAGTAGAATAAATAATCCTGCGTTGGAAGATAGTGCAAATAGAGAAGGCATAAATTCAAGTAGAGAATATGAATGTTTTATAGAAATAATACAAGGAATTTTATCTAAGTTTGAGTTTGATAGGCAGTATGTTCTTAGGGAATATGCTAATTGGATTAAAGGAAAAGAAAAAAAACATAGAGATAAAGCTCAGGAAATTTATGAGCAAGTTTCCAAAGAACGCAGTTTAGGGAATAAAGCGAATATTGAAAAAGAAAATGTACATACATTCAAAAATCAAATTCATTATTCTCAAATGGAATTAAAAGATGCGATCTATGTTTTGGGAAAAGAAAAAGAGAATCGGACTTCAACGGAACAATTAATGATGGTTTTAAGTGCTGCAGGAGTTATGGCACAAACATTTGCACATGAAATCTCTAGAGTTGCAACAAATTTAGGGAGTCGAGGACAACATTTAAAAGAAGCAATAAATAGATTATTAAATTATGAACCATATATGGGAGATGAAGATTTTAATCCGTATGATATGATAGATGAGTTAAATGCAACAGATGAAATTTTATCAGAATGGGTTAGTTTGATAATGGATTCTGTACAAAAAGATAAATTCCAAACTAAAACTATTGAACTGAAAAGTTTCTTGGAGCATATTAAAAAAATATGGACACCTCTTTTAAATAAAAAATATATAAAAATTCAAGAAATAGAATGCAGTGATTTAATTGAATTAAAATTACCAGAGGTTGATTTACATTTGATTTTGAATAATTTTATACTTAACTCTGCATACTATTTAGAGGAAATAGATGGTGAAAGAATTATAACCATAAGAGCATATGAGGATGAAAAACATATATATCTTGAAATGAAAAATAATGGACCAATATTAGATGAAAAATATTGGCAAAATCCAGATGAAACTTTAAATGCTCAGGAAAGTAGCAAAGAAAATGGAACAGGGTTAGGCTTATGGATAGCAAGAGAAGCTGTTAATAGAAATGATGGTAATTTACATGTTATTCTAATTGATTCAGGATATATGTTAAAAGCAACATGGACTAAATGATATACGGAGGAGTACACATGTATATAATAGGGTTGATAGATGATGAAGAAAGTGAATTGAAAAAGATAAGACGTGTAATAAAAACTCTTTGTAAGGATGAAACTTATAATTTTAAATCGTATTTAGTTCCTAATAAAACTGAAAATTTAGTTGAAACTATGTTTGCAGAAATACTGGAAGATATAATACATGAGAGAATATCATCTTTAATTGTAGATTATAAAATTATGGTAGAAGCGACTAAAGTACAAGGAACAGAAATTTTAAAAATGATAAAAGATAAGGTTCCTAAATTTCCTGTTATTATACTGACTGAGATTGTTGAAGAAAGCATGCAACCGATATATGTTGATGCAGATAAGGTATATCGTAAGAAGGATTTTTTTAAAATTGAAGAAGATTATGCTAAGGAAAAGGTGTATAACATATTTGATAGTATGAAAAAATATGTTAATCAAAGAGATAGTTTAGAGACATCTATTAAAGATTTTAAAGAACGTTTTTTAAATGGGGAAAATATGTCTAATGTGATTCCTAATATATTAACATTGGAAAGTAAGCTCAATGATTTTGTTCCCGTAGATCAAACACAGATCGATAAAGTGTTTGATGTAAATAAAGCTAAAGAAATTGTAAAGTTAATTGAAAGAGCAAATGAAATTTTGGAGTAAACATATGAAAAGAGAGTTTAGGAATTTTAAAATAGTTAGAACTTGTGATAAAGAATATAAAGATTACCACAGATATAAGCAACATCTAAAAACAGATTTTCATTCTCGTTGTGCATACTGTAACTTGCTTGATACACAAATTACAACACCATATGAAATAGATCATTATATTCCAAAAAATGTTTTTAAAAATGTTTGGCCAGAATTGGAAACACATTATGATAATTTGATTTATGCATGTAAAAAGTGTAACAGGGCGAAGAGTGATCAATATGATGGAGAAATTGAAAATAGAATAATTGAGAATAAACTATTCTATGATCCGGTATTAGTTGATTATAATACTATATTTTATAGAAATGACATTGGGGGAATATCCTCTGATGATACAAAAGGACGAAGTATGATTAACAATTTAAAATTATATCGTCCAATACATAATTTAGCGTGGATATGTGAAATTGTAAAAAATACCATAGATCATATAAACATAAAAATTCAAGAAGTTGGGGAAGATTCTGAAAAGGGAAAATTATTGCTCGAAGCAAAAAATAGTTTAAATATATATTATGTTGACTGCAGAGATATATTTATTGCAAACTATAATAATGATGAATTTACAATGAACTAATTAAAAGTTAGTTTATGTGAATAAGGTTTTCTTAGATGGTACTTACGCCAAGGGGATACCAGGCTCACAGGGCATACTTATTGAAACCTTATGCAAGCTGGAGGAAGAATAAAGAGTGATTTCAGCAGAAAGTTTACAAAGCTTCAAAATGCTATAAGGCGTAAAATACTTTTCCGTGAGGAAGACATTGAAAAATAGTTTTTTTTGGAAAAATGCAGAAGTTGTTTTACTGGTATTTCCAAGAGGATCGCAAGGGAGGATGACTTGACATATTTGACATGAAAGATTCATGGAAAAATTATGATGAAGATGCCCTAATGGCAGCAGTGAACTATTTTGCGGAATTTTTGGAAAAACCGGATAAAGAAATCCTGCGTGAATGGGTGATGACACATGTTCCGGCAACAGAAGTATTTACCGGAGATATGGATGACGGCGACTTCCTTGATAATGAAGCACTCCTTGACCCGTTCCCAGAATTTGCGGAAGCGTTTTCGCCGCATTCAGAAAGATGGGATTTATTTTGCATAACTTGTGAAGATATGTCTGGTGTCTGGCTGCAAGAGTGGGATACCTTCGATCCGAAAGTTTTGCAAGAGGTTGTTGAACTTTTTGCGTTGTTCGTTAAGGAGCCTCATGCAGAGATAGAAGACTGGGTACGGGATAACATCAACCCTTCTTGGGCATTGGAGTTTGTGCAGGATTATGAGAGTCAAGTGGATGTTATTTATTCTATGATGGGAGAAGCCCCTTTTTTGGCGTTTCATGAGAAATTTGCGCCTGGCACAAAAGAATGGGCGTGGTGCTGCGGATTACTCATAGATATGGGGGCGGAAGATATAGAGGAAATAGATTCTTATGAAGCGTGAGAAAGCATCAAGGACAGCTATAACAGAAATTTTATAGAAACTACTTTTTACAAAGAAAGCGCGGTATGAAAATCGAATTCGTACCGCGCTTTTGCTTTGCAAAACAGCAAAAGATCTCGATAGGAGATCCATACTTTTGAAAAATATTGTTGCAAATCATAACAAATTGCATTATTTCTTTATAAAATGTGAGTTTCATTTATACACTGTTTTAAAGTATCTTTTTTCACGCGATATAGTGCGTAAAAAACATGAGGGAATTTTACACGAAAAAATGAAAAAATATGTATAGAGATATATCTGTTTTTATTAAATACGGTAGAAATAAAAATAAAAAAATATTATAATGAATAAAATGCAAACAAAAAAATACGGGAAAATAGCGAAAATATAAAAACAGAAGAAGTGAAACATGATGAGGTATGTAATAGAAGATACAAAATATTGTTTCAAGTACGCATTTGATACGGAAACCGGCGCTTATGTACGGACAGGAGTATTAGATGACAAAGGGAGGGACACGGGAAAAGATCCCTTTCAAGCATCTTTTCCGCATTTGATTGATGTAGGAATTATGGGGCACTGCATTCATGGCAAGACGGGACTCTGCGCCAAGGCTGGTGTGGGTTGCTACCAAAGTGGATTATGGAAAGAAGAGCCCAATATGACGGTAGAAGATTTCCGCTGGATCGCCGAACAATGCAAGGGAAAAACCAATCAGTTTGCCCTTGGCGGACGAGGAGACCCGGATCAGCACGAACAGTTTGCAGAGATTTTGAAGATTTGCCGGGAAAATCAGCTAGTGCCGAATTTTACCACGTCCGGCTATGGAATGACGCCGGAAATCGCGGCGCTTTGCAAGCAATATTGCGGTGCGGTAGCGGTCAGCTGGTACCGCAGCAGCTATACCTTGCAGGCGATACAGCAATTACTGGATGCAGGCGTGAAAACAAATATTCATTATGTATTGGGGCAAAACAGCATAGAGGAAGCCATAGAACGGCTGCAGAAAAATGATTTTCCGAAGGGCATCAATGCGGTGATTTTCCTTTTACATAAGCCAGTGGGGCAGGGGACGGCAGAAAATGTACTTTTGGCAGATGACTCAAGGGTGAAAGATTTCTTTGCGCAGGTAGACGCCCAGCATACATTCAAAGTGGGAATGGACAGCTGTCAGGTGCCGGGAGCAGTGAATTTCTGCGGAAATATTCATCCGGCGTCTTTGGATACCTGTGAAGGCGGCAGATTCAGCTGTTATATTAGTGCGGATATGCAGATGACGCCGTGCAGTTTTGATCAGGAAAGGAAATATGAGGTTTCCCTGCGGACGTATACCATAGAGGAGGCGTGGAATAGCCTGGAATTTGAAAATTTCAGGAATCGGATGAAAGGCGCTTGCCCGGCATGTGAAAAGCGGGAACTTTGTATGGGCGGATGCCCGCTGATGAGGGAAATTGTGCTTTGCAGCCGTTCGTCCAAGCAATATATAGAATAAGGGGGAAAATTATATGAAAATCAGAACAGATTTTGTCACCAATTCCAGCAGCAGTTCCTTTGGGATTATCCACATCAAGAGCAAAGCGCTTGGAGAGTTTCTTGAGAAGTACCGAAACGCTGATATTCCTTGGACGACGGATTTCATAATAGATAATGATATGATCCATATTGAAGATATGGATGACATATTTGTGCCGAGGAACCCGACCTGTGTGGAGGAAGTGCTGTTTGCCTTGCTGGATATGCTTGCCGGGGTCAATTTAGAAGATGTGAAATCGCCGGAGTTCCCGGTAGATTATGATTACAGCGAAGAACAGGTGAAGATGCTTCTGGAAGCGAATAAAAGGGTGAAAGAACTGACCGATTCTATCAAGACAGTGGACTGGCATACCGGTATTGCCGAATGGGGTATGGACGAGGAAGAGGAAGCGGAAAGCGGCAGCGACGCTATTTTTCGTTACGATCGTGAGAAGAAAATCAGCGAGTATGAGATGTTCTGAGAAAATAGGAACTGTCACGCGAAAAGATTCAGCCTTCTCATGGAGTACTTCACGCAGATAGGATGGAAGTTGGTAAAGTTCACGGGATTATCTGAATGATTATCGGGAAAAAAGAAATTGCGTAAAATATAAACGAAATGGAAATGAAGTCAAAGAGAAAGAGGAAGTAAAAATGAAGATCAGAACAGATTTTGTCACCAATTCCAGCAGCAGTTCGTTTGTGATTATTCATATGAAAAGTGAGGAAATTGCGAAATTGCTGGAAAAATATCGGGATGCGGATATTCCCTGGAATGTGATGTTTGAAGTGGAAGAAGACGAGATTGATATCGACCCGGAGGATTTTATGTCCCCGCAAGACCCGACAAAAGTAGAGGAAGTGCTGGAGTGTCTGTTGATGCTGCTGGCAGAAGTGAATCTCAAGGACGTTTCATCACCTGATTTTCCGAAGGGATTTTATTATAATGAAGATCAAGTGGCATTGATGCAGGAGGCGTTTGAAAACCGGAAACGCTTGACCGATTCCATACAGTCGGTATCATGGGATGCAGGGCTTTGCGTGCCGCCGGAAGAAGAAGGAGAACTGCAAAATACCCATGTACGATTTTTCTATGACCGGGAAAAAGGCAGTTCTGAATTTGTGGAAGATGCAGAATGGTGATTGTGCAGATAAAATTTTAAGAAGGTACGTGTATGGCAAACATTTCAAGTGCGAATGGAACACTTACTTTGAAAGGAGACTGGACCGAAGCGGCTGTGGAAGCGTTGAAACCGGTTCTGGACGCATGGAAATTTTACGGCGAGTATGGTATGCGGGTATATGAATATCCCTACAGTCGACAAAACAACAATAGAGTTTAACGGCAGCGGACGGTGGTCGTTTTCCGGAACGCTGGGGGGTTTTGACAGCTGGACGAGGTCGTAGATCGAGGATCAGCCCGAAAGAAACGGAAATCCCATACGTCCGCTGACAACAGAGCAGTATGACCTGCGCTTAAAGCTGATGCAGGAGAATGTGCTCAGCATGGAAGTTGACTTTGAGGACAAAGAGGGCGGCATGGGTCTCCGTAACCATGAGGTAGGTGTATTTACAAGTGAGGACGGTGAATTACACTATGAGCGGACGACATGTGAGGCTGTTCTCAGTGATGATTCCGGCAGTGAGGCAGCGGTGGGCTATCTCGCTCAGTTTTGTACGAATCCCGACACAGAGAAACTGAGCGAATGGGTAGCGGACAATATTTGTTTTACGGATATATTTGATAACTGGGCGCCCGATCATGACCAGATCATATACGGGCTGCAAGAGTTTGACGAGGACCCGTTCCCACAATTCAGCAGAGATTTTTCTCCAGATACAAAGGAATGGGAAGAATTTTGTGAAATTTATAAGTCGATCAATGATTACCGTCCGGACGAGGTGGAATGATAACAGAGTTTTGCGATGCAGGTCCAGCATTACCTCGAAAATTGAGAGACGACAGTGTGAAACATTTTTTATGCGGCTTTTTATTGTTTTCGCATAAGGGAAATAGAGGATCAATCCGGAATAAACGGAAAGCCGGTAAGCCCGCTGACAACAGGGCGGTATGATCTGCTCTTAAAGTTGATGCATGACAAAGATCTCCGCATGGAGGCAGAATCTGAGGACGTGGAAGGTGATAGAGGGAGATTCCATTGACAATGAAGAACTCCATGCTCCCTTCCTCCAATTTTATGAAGCCTTTGGACCAGATACCATTCCATGGGTATCGTGCTGCGGATAGCTGCTCGATTTTGGCGCTGGAGGGATAGAGAAAATCTGCTCAGACACAGAGGAATCAATTGAAAAAGAGATCCCAAAAACAGTGCAAGAATTTACAATGCATTTTTATCTCAAAATAGATATCATTAGATCGGTTGTTCGAATGCAGGATTCTTATATTTAGAAGACCGTTTTTGTTTCGGAAGGAGGTTGTTTTTATGCCGGATGTTTATAAAAGAAGATTTGCCATCAAAGGAACAAAAAAAGATGTTATGAAAGCGCTGCGTTTTATGGCGGAACAAGCGGCTCTGAAAACAGAATACAGCTATCTGTACGAAATGTTTTTAAAACCGACTGAAGTGGGAAAAGCTGGGGAAGAAGTGGGAAAAGCTGGGGAGCCATATGGTCTCACAGAAAATTTTGACCAAGCAGGAGAAATGGATCAGGTAGGTTTTTTTTCCTGCGGATATATGGTGCGCCGATGGTTAGCGGTTTTAGAGTATGAAACAGTTTTTCGGGAAATAAGCGCGGATAATCCAGATATAGAGCTCTATGCAGAGATACATAATGAAGGCGGCATTCAGGAAACGCAGCCTTATATGGAATCATTCTATTCTCCTGCCGGAAGCGCGAAATTGACGCAAAGATATATCCAGATTTATCAAGATCCTCATAGCGAAGAATATGATCCATCTAAAGAACCACCGTTAAGCGCGGAAGATATTGAAGCGCAGTACCTGGAAACATGGGGAAAACCAAAAAGTTATTTTGAATCGTTGCTAAGGGGCGGGGAAGCAGGAGAAAGCAATAGAAAGCGGGATGATTTTTACTATCTTGATGTATGCAAAGAAATGATGAAGGGGGAAATAAAAGTATCTGGTCTTGACACAGATGAAATCAAAGAAAGATTTGAACATATCCAAACAGGTCAAAAGCTGTTATTGAAACAAGGTGAAAATGACGACGTTATGCTTTTTTCTGAAGATGGGCGCATAGGGACACTATCGGGGAAAGGCAATTTTGGGTTGATGACGTTTGTTCACGATACAGGAGAACTGCTATATTTTGGGGATGCGGTGCAGGTTCTGCACCATATGCTGCAGCTTATGCCCAACAGCATCTGGTGTAAAGTGCTGGATGTGACCCCGCTCTCCAAAAGAAGAAAAAACGCGAAATACGCTTTGCTTTCTGTGGAACTTAAAATATCTCAAGAACTGCAAAAGAGAATAGAACAAGAACAGAATGCGGGCGCCGGCTTTTTAGAGGAAATTCTAAGCTCTATCAAGACGCTTAAAAAATTCCAATAAAACATTATTTTGGAGATAGAACAGGATTTTCTTGCATGAAAAAAACCGCGGGATATGATTTGGCTCAATCCGTTTATGCCAAGGGATGATGTTCCCATAATATACGGATCACTATCTTAGGAAAGCTGGAAGAAGAATAATAGAAATTGCGTTTTTTCGACAGGGAAAAACAAAAAATACAGCGTTTTACAAGAGCGATATCATGAAAATGGTGTCGCTTTTTGTTTTGCTTTTTTATATACGATTAATTGAAAAACAGTGTGATATTTGTGGTAAAGACATTTACATCCTTGGTATATTTTAGAAAATATAAAATGTGTCAGCCTTCTTTTGGTTTATAAAAACTTAACAAGAGGATTTCTTTTGATATAATAAAGATATATCAAATTTGTTTCAGATGATGGAAAGGGAGGAGGATTTTCCATGAAAAATTTGTGGAACGAATATGACCCAGATGTCCTTGCGTCAGCCGTAGATTATTTTGCATCATTTTTAGAGGAACCCAATAAAGAGGTTGTGAAAAAATGGGTAGAGAAAAATGTTCCGGCAAACGAAATGTTCTTAGAAGATATGGAAGATGGAGATTTCATTGACAATGAAGAACTTGGTGATCCCTTCCCGGAATTTTATGAAGCCTTTGCACCTCGTTCTGAGAGGTGGGATGAATTTTGCCAAATCTATGAAGAAATATTTGGTGTCTGGCTGCAAGAGTGGGAGAATTTTGACCATAGTATTTTAAAAGAAGTGATTGAACTTTTCCAATTGTTTGTGAAAGTACCTGATGAAGAAATCAATGAATGGGTCTATGACAATATCAATCCTTCTTATGAGCTTCAGTGTGCAGAGGATTATGAAAGCCAAATAGATATCATTTATTCTATGATGGGAGAAGATCCTTTTCTTGATTTTTATGAAGCCTTTGCGCCTGACACAAGTCAATGGGCGCGGTGCTGTGGCTTGCTGATTGATCTTGGTGCGGGAGAAATAGAGGAAATTTGCTCAGATGAAGAGGAATAAATAGCAAATCAAACGATCGTGCGGGGTAGCCTATTTGTATCTATGTATGTGACTCATTGCATTGGTTACCTAAGGATTCTTTTTGTCAAAAGATTGCTTTTATTTCAAGGGAGTTGATTTTATGCCAGACATTTATAAGAGAAGATTTGCACTCAAAGGAGCAAAGAAAGCGTCATTTTATATATGAAATGGGGTTTTCATGTTTTTATAATGGAAACAGAGAAAAATATGATTGGCTCAATCAGTTTATGAGAAAGAGAGATTATGCTCCTATAATATACGGATTGCTACACTATGGAAATTGTAAGAAGAATAAAAAGTTATCTAGAAAAGACCGTAAGGGTGCAATGAACTGCTCCAGATTGTGCGGACAGCACAAAAAGGCCTCTATGTAGGAAAATATGAAGTTTTAAGTGGAGAGGCGTCGCGTAAGCGGCGGCTCTCCGGTTTTTAACTGGATGCGCTCATGGTTGTA
>NZ_JADCKK010000067.1:0-12995 GCF_014982935.1 Anaerotignum lactatifermentans
CCGCATAGTTCTCTCGGAATGATGACACCAAATGAAAAAGAAGAATGGTACTGGGCACAGCACTAAGCAGCTGTACTCGGCACTTTTCTTTATAAATTGTGTCCACTTTATTGACTATAGTCCACTATTCTGAATCAGCTAACGCACCAGTTTATCATCGTATTCTGTCAGTACGCAGTTTGTTTTGTCCAGAAAATTCTCGATATCTTCCATCTTCCTGCCATTTTCGCCTCTACTTGTTGCTTTGATCTGCTTCATTTCCAATGCTTCTATCTGTGCTGTAATCGCTTGACAACGTTCCTCAAAGGCGGTTTTATCGCCGTTCTGCTGGGCTTGTTGCTGTATCAGCTCTTGCCATTGCTTTTTGCAGTTTTTTCTTTTCTTTGGCATATTCGGAATCCTCTGTACCATGCGTCAGTGCTGTAACTACATTTTTTATGAATGTCTGGACGAAGTCATCTTTGTTTTCAAGAACCTGATTGATGGCGTGCAACACAGCTCTATGTAATACGCTTTCCTCTATGGTGGTGGAATCCTTGCAGTATCTTGTCCCATTTCTCAGCCTGTTTTCGCATCTCCATACGGCTTTCTTTTTCCCATACTTAGACCAGATTTGTCTGCGGTACTCACAGCCGCATTCTTTGCAGACCGTGATCTTGGACAAGGCGTATTTTCCGCTATGCTTTCCCTTTGATTCTGTTTCCTGTTTACTGGACTTCTTATATATATTTGCACGCTGGTGCAGTTCTTCCTGGACTTTATAAAATACTTCTCTTGGTATGATCGCTTCATGGTCATTTTTCACATAATATTTTTGAAGTTCCCCTTGATTTTCTTTTCGTGCTTTGGTTAGATAATCTGTTTTAAATGCCTTTTGTGCCATGGTGTCACCGATATGCTGATTGTACGGATTGAATTTACATTCCATTGCGTATTGCCCCTGATAGTTTTGATACCCTTTTCTTTCAGCATACAGGCAATGCTGTTCAGGCTTTCCCATTCCAGATATTTTCCGTAAATCAAGCGGACTGTTTCTGCTTCTTCTGGGATGATATGTAGCTGTCCGTCTATACCTTTTTGATATCCAAACATTCTTCTAACCAGTACCTCTCCTTTTTCATACTTTACGTTTTAAGCCCCATTTCACATTTTCACTGATGTTTCGGCTTTCTTCCTGTGTCTGGCTGCTGAGTATGGTAATCAGCAGTTCACCTGTAGATTCCAACGTGTTGATATGTTCTTTCTCAAAGTAGACAGCGATATTTCGCTCTTTCAGTTTTCGAATACAGGATAGGCAGTCAACTATATTTCTGGCAAATCGGCTGATAGATTTTGTTAGGATCAGATCGATATCTCCATCCTTTTGCAGGCATCTTTCCATCATGGCATTGAAGTTATCCCTTTTTTTCATATCGGTTCCAGAGATACCACCATCTACATATATTCCAGCTAACTGCCAACTGGGGTTTTCTGTAATTAGCTTGGTAAAGTATGTCACCTGTGCTTCATAACTGGTTTCCTGGTCTTCCTGTGCGGTACTGACTCTGCAGTATATCACAACATTGATTCGTTTTATTTTCTGTTTTTTTGCTGTATGAATATTGATCTTCGGTGGAATAACTTGAACTCTTCGTTCATATGTAATACCCATAATATGCACCCTTTCTTTTTCATCATAATGTTTCTGTCATCGCTGCTCCGTTTTTCAGTGTGAATACCACTCTGCCGTCTTTGTATATGGTAATGGCTTCAATGATGGCATCAAATAAATCTTTATTGAATGTTTTTTCTTCCGGCTGCTCTTTGTACTGCTGAATCAAGTCTTCTATTTTCTGTGTGTAGTATGCTGCTCCACCAGCATCTGTATCTTCGTACTGCAATGATGCTCTTTTGTATATCAGATTCAGCAATTCATCTATGTTATGGTCGCTGTTATTTTTGAGAAGCTCTATTTCATGCTCTGCTGCCTGTAAGCGGAAAATTTTTTTCTTCCGTACACAGTGATTTTTCGAATCTGTTCTGGATGTTTTTCCAAATTCCCTACTGCCTGCATAAACAGTTCCTTGACCTGCTCTTCCTGTATATGCTGATTTCTACAGGTGACTCTGCCTTTTACCAGACGTTTGCAGCAGTCCCATCTCTGCAACTCTCCATGCTTGTAGCAGTGATACGCACTGCCGCATTCTTCGCACTTCATTTTATTTCCCAGCAGAAACTGCTCTTAATTGTAGATATAGGGCTGTTCCTTGCCAATGGCTTTGCGTCGTTCTTTTTTTCTTTGCTGTACGGCTTCAAACAATTCCTTATCAATGATTTTTGGAAAGTTCTCGTTTCCCAGATACCTTCTATCACTAAGCATATCGCTGAGTCTAACTCGGTTGATTTCCAGTCCTTCAATATGGTCTTTCAATCTGGATACTGGAACACCGCTGTTATATACCCTGAAAATCTCCTGTACGATTCTGCTTTGCTTCTCGTCGGATTGCAGCATCCCATCTATAAATTGATAACCATAAACTGTTACTTTTCCGTTCATTCTTTTTCCCTTCTTTCTGTCAGCTGTAACCCATTTTTTAGCTGGAAGACCAGCTCATTTGGATTTATAATAATCTGCTTTATGATTGCTTGGAATAATGTCTTGTCGTATGCCTCCCGATACTGTGATCCTTTTTTGAGTTGCTTGATCAGTTCTTTGGTTTGTGTCAGTTCTTTTCTCTGTCTGGATTTACGAAGACACTGTTCCTTTGCCTTTTGGTATTCCATCAGCCTTTTCTCATGACACTTTGTTGCTCCATATAAAAAGCAGAGTCGATCATCTCTCCACTTGCCAAGCGGCTGAGAATCTCTCTCTGCTTTTTCTGTTCCTGTACTTGCTTTTTCTAATTGCTCCAACTGCTTCTGAATCATAGGTATTGCTTGCAACTGCTCCAGCTCATTCATCAGTGGTACCAGTATCTCATCGCAGTGGTTTGACAGCTTATTCCACATAGTTATGAATGATTGCTCCAACAGGCTTTCCTTAATAATGTCATTTTCGCATAAGTCCTTTGTTTGTATGCGTCTTGCACAGCTCTACGTGACATTGCTTTTGCCTGTTCTGTCTTTTTTCGCCTGACGATTGTATAAGGAGCCGCAGATACCACAGATAACTTTTCCTTTAAATTTCGATATTTCTTCTATCTGTTTCTCTTGATTTTCTTTTGTTCTGTTGGATTTTTGTTTCAGCATCCTTTGAATGGCTTCGTATTCTTCATGTGTTACAATTGGTTCGTGGTCATTTTCAATCAGTATCTAACGATACTCCCCATGGTTTTTTCTTCTAACAAATGGTACAGTATCTTGGCTGTATGTTTTCTGGAGAAGCAAGTCCCCTGTATAGATACTGTTTTTCAGAATGATATAAATGGCTCCGCCTAACCATGCCGCCTTTCCTGTTTTTGTTGGTATTTTTTGTTCATTCAGGCTTTTAGCAATCTGCCATATTCCATTTCCCTCCAGATATTCGTTGAATATAAATCTAACAACAGCTGCCTGCTTCTGATCCAGCTCCAGCAATCCGTTTTCATTGGTATAATAGCCATATGCTGGATTGGGCAGTATATAGGTACCTTTCAAAAATCTTTTTTGTATGCTCCAATTCTGGTTCGAGGAAATGCTTTCTGATTCCGCCTGTGCCACAGACGAATAGATGTAAAGTAGCAATTCGCTTTTTCTGAGAGTGTATGAATTCTTTCTCAAAATACACATCGATTTGTTTTTTCTTAAGTTCCCTGACAACCTTGATACATTCCACTGTGTTTCTGACAAGTCTGGATATGGATTTCGTACAGATGATGTCAATCTCTCCTGCTTCGCAATCTTCCAGCATACGCATAAAATCCGTTCTGCCTTTTTGCTTTGTTCCGCTTTTACCATAGTCCGCATAGATACCTGCGAAATTCCAGCCAGCTTTGCTACGAATCATGTTTTCATAATACTCCAACTGGGATTCATAATAGCCTTTCTGGTATGGAATATTTGTGCTGACTCTGCAATAAGCGCAGACGTTTTTGGGCTTTTGATGTTCCGTTTCATTAGCTGTAATATCTATCAGCTTTACTTTTTCTTCCATGGTATCTCCCTTTTTCAAGCAAAGGATACCTGTTTTTCAGTGACACATCTACTATTTTTTCATAAAGTTTGGCTTCTGACGGCTGGAAAATTTGCAGATTCAAACAATCTATTCTGTAGTATTCTTCTTCTATAATCAAATTTCGAAACAGCATTCTTGTCAATAACTCTTTAGAAAGCTGATATCTGATTTCCTTTTGCATCTGATCTTTTGACATATAAATTCCTCCATAATGACTATTTTCATATTTATGACCTTTTATCAAAGATCCACTTTTTCTCTGATAAAAAGTCACAAATGTGTGCCGCTTAATAGCGGCACACTGTTCTGACTTAAATTTGCCGTATTTGACACTACTTCCCCGACATTGGGCAGCAATATAAACTGTGCTTGGCTGCACACATAGGTTTTTCACCTCCCCCGTCATGCGGGCTGCCGTCCTTGCGATGTCTGGGACTCGGCAGAAGTATCATTGTGGCTCTGTTCCGGTCATGGCATTTGATCCTGCCAAAAGATCATGCCCATACAGCAAAATCGCTCGGATTATGTATTACAGACCAACCAACCTCTCTCAAAAATATGTTTATTTCACGTTCTGTTGTAACGAATCGTCATAGCGCACTGCATGGTACTGCTTGTCCTTCTCAGGCGAAACAGAGTAACGTATTTATATTGCTGGGTATGAATTTTTCAATGTGCATTGAGGAAAGAAAAACCCCCTCACTTATAAGCCGAAAAAACATACCCTTTAACAACCAATTTTAAAAATTTTTTTCAATTATTTTCTTTAGACTATTTAAAGCCTTTTTTTTATTCTTATGGATTGCCTGTTGTGTTACATTAGCTTTATTTGCAATTTCTTTCTCTGTATTTCCATTTGCTATCCCTTCACATATATGGTATTTATCCTCTATTTGAGCAATATATGACCAAATATCCAGCACTGCTATATTCTTTAAGGCCTCTTCTTCGACATTTATTGTATTATCTCTAATAAAGTCAACTCCATTCGCTTCTTGGGAATCCCAACTGTCGTAATGCAAAAGCCCATGGGCTTTATCTTTTTCTATCAAATATTTCTCTTTGCGTTCCATTCCGTAATAGGCTATGTATATTTCATCAGTTACTTCTACCAATACGCCTTGAATTTTTATAAAGTATTTTTTTCTATCGTTTTTCATAATCCATTCCTCCGATTCAAATTTGTTTTTTAGCGGCAAATTTAAATCAGAGGCTGGCGGTGATCGGCACCTGTTTTTGCAACAAAAAAAGCAAACCTCAAACTGAGATTTGCTTTTTTGCACAGCTGTTTTATATATACTATCGAAGAGATCAATGTATGGATATTGAATAGATTTTCCCATACAAAAATCACGGCATTTTCCATTTACATAAAATGCATACTGTTTTCCAATATTTTTTATGTATTCATAATTTTTGCCTTCATTTTTATATGTAAATCCATAAAAAATCGCATCCTTACGTTAATCACGACCTTTTCCAACTTTTTATAAATCTATAATACTGAAATATATCGAAAAAAATTGTAGAACCAGCTCGATTAGATGTGAGTTTTGTTCGACAAAAGATACTATTAAACTTTTTAATTACATAAAAAACAAACTGAAACAGATATATAATTATCAAAAAATTTTTTATAATCTCTCTCAAATGAATTTAAAATAATGACTTATATTTGGTTTATTTCAAGTATCCATCACCTATTTCTCAAAATATTTGCTTTTCATTTTCAGGCTTTTTGTAGTTTTAATCACAGTTGATTGTTTATTATTTGTATTTTTGATATAATTATTACAATAAATTAATTTTAAATTATAAAATCTACTAGCAATAATTAAAAACAGTACTATATACTTTTTAAAATGATATAAAAAATTCACACAGTATAGCCTGTACTGCATCAGGCAGAATTTTCAAGAATAACTGGAACTAAGCGTGTGCTTCAAATCTGTTTTTCAGTTGACTATGAAATAGTGTATATTCTCTAAGTCTAAAAGAAATTACATAAACAAGAAATCACCTATAAGGAGGTCATCAGATGAATCTGCTGTACTCTAACATTCTTCCGCTTGGAATTGAAGAAAATCAAAAAACGGTTTGCGACTGTTTTAATAGTGAAGCTGCTGCTTCAGATGCAATAGAAATTGCTGTAGGTTATGTTTCTAAGGCATCTCTTGAAGAACTTGACCATATTGTCAGATTTAATAATATCCAGCACATCCTGCTGGTAATTGGTATGTATTATGTAGAAGGAATGCCGGAATCGATGTATCACGCTGCTATTGATCTTAATCAAAAATGGGTTAATGATGGTATTGGAGAAATCCGTATGATTCGTGCCTTCAAGTATCATGGCAAACTCTATGCTTTCTATAAAAACAAGCAAGCAAAATCTGCTATTATTGGTTCTGCAAATTTAGGAGTTATCAAAAAGGAAGCATCTAATCTTCGCCAGTATGAAGTTTCTGCTGTTACTTTTGACCCTTTTGAATGTGGAGAAATTGCTGCTTTGATCCGAAAATTAGCCAGTCCTGCTTGTTCTTCTCGAATTGATGAAATTACAGACATGACATTGATTAGAGAAGTAAATGTTTCTCTAACTGGGGTTGACACTGTGGATCAACTTCCACAGACGCAAGTGGAATTGTTTGAAAAACACAAAACAAACATTTCATTCAACCTGCCAATTAAAGTTCCAGCCTTTGCGGAAAGGCACATGGATGATGGAAAGCACTATACAAAATCAAATTTAAATGTAAGCTATGCCGCCCCTCGAAGTGCTAGAAAATCACGTGACTGGTATGAAACTCAATTTACTGTCAGCAAAAAAATCACTCTTCTTCAAGGATACCCTGAAAAGAATGTTCCTTTTTATGTCATAACTGATGACAGCTATACTTTTAAAGCACATACAACCAGCGATGGAAACAAACAATTTAGTGCAGTAGGTGACGAATTAATTCTAGGACGCTGGATTAAAGGACGATTGGCAGCCGCCGGTTTGGTTACACCAGTAAATGATACTCAGCTTGATGTTAACCGCACCGGTATGATCACAAAAGAAATGCTTGCAGCATACGGATGTGATACTCTGGTGTTAACTAAAACAAATCAAAAAATGGAAGATGAAGAAGGCAATATGCTGGATGTATGGATTCTTTCATTTGAAGCAGCTTCAAGTGATAAGGGAGATGAAGCATAATGCAGTATTTGAAAACATATTTAAAAACCATTTCTGATCGTGGAAATCCAAAACTTGCAGAATCAATCTCTAAAACTGCTGAAGATGTCGGCACACAACATCTTAAGAACTTTTCGTTTTTCAGTCACGAAATCGGACTTTTATTTGGCAATGTCCAATCTGGAAAAACTGGACAGATGTTTGGAATTATATGTAAAGCTGCTGATCTTGGGTTCCCTGTTTTTGTCCTTCTCACTACAGATAATGTAGTCTTGCAGCAACAGACACTGGACCGTGTCAAAGTTGATTTAACAGGATTTTGTGTT
The DNA here is from genome assembly GCF_014982935.1 of Anaerotignum lactatifermentans. Taxonomy (NCBI): domain Bacteria; kingdom Bacillati; phylum Bacillota; class Clostridia; order Lachnospirales; family Anaerotignaceae; genus Anaerotignum; species Anaerotignum lactatifermentans. Next base: position 7,640 of record NZ_JADCKK010000067.1, read on the forward strand.
TGTGGCGAAAATGATTCTGGACTGTTTATCAAAAACAGTCTTATGGTACCGACAATTATCGTATTAAAAAAGAATTATCGTATTCTCAGACTGTGGGCAAATGTATTTGCATCTACTGGGTTTATGAGAGGGAACCCACTGTTTATTATTGATGATGAGGCAGATGCTGCTTCTCTTAATACACTTGTAAATAAAGGGCGTCAGTCATCTATCAACAAATATTTGGACTCTATAAAAAATGGAGCATCCAGCAGCATCTACCTTCAAGTCACCGGAACACCGCAGGCAATTTTTCTTCAGACTATAGCTTCCGGCTGGCATCCATACTTTACCTATTACTTTGAGCCAGGAGATGGATATCTTGGGGGAGATTTTTTCTTTCCTAAAAACAAAACTGCTGACTGCATCACCTTTCTTGAAGATATATCCAAACCTGAGCACAACGTAGCAGTTCACCATCTTGCTGTTTCTGGACAACTCCTTGCCTCCGGAGGAAAAGTCTGCAACTGTCTGATCCACCCAAGCGTAAGGCAGGCAGTTCATAGCAAATACGAAAAAGCTATGCAGGCAGAGCTTTCATGGTGCCTAGAACATATCGATGATGAGTTTCGAACAGAATTAAAAAATGCTTATAACGAAATTCACCCAGAGAAGTCATTAAAAGCTGATTTTGATACTGTTTTTAAAATTGTAAAAAAACTATTGCAAAACCATGAGGTTAAAGTTCTAGTAATGAATGGAAAACATGATATAGACAGTTCAGAATACTCTACTGGTTCCAATATAGTAATTGGCGGAAACACACTTGGTCGCGGAGTAACATTCCCTGCTCTGCAGACAATCTATTATACAAGAACTAGTAAAAACCCGCAGGCAGATACCATGTGGCAGCACAGCCGAATGTTTGGCTATGACCGTGATCCAGGGATGATGAAAGTTTACATTGATGAACCTCTATACAAATTGTTTTCCGATATAAATGCAACCAATAATTCTATTATCGCCCAGATTGAAAAAGGCACCGAAAACATTAAAATTTATTATCCTGATGGTCTCAACCCAACCCGTGAAGCTGTGCTTGACAATAAAAAAGTATTTACGCTTTCTGGTGGAACAAACTACTATCCTTTCAATCCAGGCAACAATACAATTGAATACCTGGATAAATTCCTTTCCTCCTTTGATGAAAAGGAAGCATTTTATCAAGTAAGCCTGAGACTGATGAAGGAAATATTCAACCATATAACATCTGATGATGACTTCGATATATCCAGCTTTGTTTCAGTGATTGATATGATACTTGCTGATAAACCTTCAGCACAAGGTATATTAATTGTTCGAAGAAATAGAGATGTTGCCAAAGGAACAGGTGCCCTGCTGTCTCCTAATGACTGGAATCTTGGCGGTTCTTTTACAGATTATGTTGTGCTTACCATGTATAAGGTAACTGGACGCAAGGGCTGGGGAGGGAAAGAACTTTGGATTCCTAATATAAAACTTCCCGGCAATATTGTTTATTATGATGTTAAGGCTTCTGATGAAGAATCCTCTAATTGAGTGTACAGATTATGGATAATTTAACCCCTGAACAACGTCGGAAGAATATGCAGGCAATTAAAAGCAAGGATACAAGCATTGAGCTTCGCCTAAGAAAAGCCCTTTGGCATGAGGGCATCCGGTATAGAAAAAATTATAAAAAACTGCCTGGAAAGCCAGACATAGCTATTACTAAATACCATATTGCAGTTTTCTGTGATTCAGATTTCTGGCATGGCTATGACTGGGAAAATCGCAAGCAACGCATTAAATCAAATCAAGAGTACTGGATTCCTAAAATTGAAAGGAACATGGCGAGAGATAAGAACGTCACACAGCAGCTCAACAAAGATGGATGGGTTGTCCTTCGTTTTTGGGAATGGCAGATAAAAAAACACCTTGATGAATGTGTTGAAGCTGTAAAAAGTGCTATCGCGTATTCCGAAAAGAAAGGAGGAACAGGTATGTCAAATGATACCATTGATATACCGGATAATATATGTTAAATGTAAAAAATATCCATCTTTCTCAAGACGAACTAGCGCAGTGTATAGAATTTTCACAAAAAAGTGCATCTAATCAGCAGGCTGTTGAGTTTGGACAGAAAAGCACGAAAGCCCGCAGCACTAGTGAAATTACTAGGGACAACTTAATCGGAAAAATTGCAGAAGTGGCATTCAGCAAGATGATGAAGGAAAACTATGGCATTGATGTACCTTTAGATTTCAATTATTATCCGCGTGGTCAGTGGGACAGCCAGGATGCTGTAATCAATGGATGGAGAATTGATGTCAAAGGGACACGAAAAGGTGGACATTGGTTGCTGATTGAATGGAATAAACTTAATTTCCGCCAGCGAGACAACAATCTGTCACATCTATATGTTATGTTTTCTGTAGCTTGGGACCGTACACTGGACCGACCAACAGGGTCTGCCTGCTATGAGGGAGCTCTATCACTAAAAAACTTCAAACAGGCATCCAGACTACTCATACACTTCATAAGGGTGATTTGCTTCCTGGAACGCATACTATTCTCCAGGCAGATAACTTCGGCATTCAGTTTTCTGATCTATACAAACACTTAAACCATCTTGTGGCATACATTACTGAACAAGAGCCCCCTGAATCACTGACGGAAAAATTTGAAAATCCATATACTGGTCAAACAACTTCACAAATTCATTCAACAGAGAAACTTAATATGAATAAAACTTTAATCGAAAATATAGATGTAAATCAAAAAATAAGTATCTCATCTTCGATTATATCTTTGTTCAAAAAGCTGTTAAAGAAATAATAAATGTGTTCTTTTCCAATCGTATTGAATTGTATTGAAAGAAAGGAGTGGTTTAAATCCATGATTACCACAGATATATCAAAATCTGTACTGTTTGACCCTCTTGAGCTGGATGTCAATGAACTTTACATTATATCAGGATATGCTACTCCTACTATGCTGTCTTGGTACATAAAAAATTTATATCATAAAACTAATTCACCTATAAAGATCTCTTTGATGGTAGGTATGGTCCCATTTGACGGCATCAGTGTAAGTGTGCATGAAGGGTTTGTTCAGCTGATCCGTGATGATAAGCCGCAGGAAATTTCAAAACTAGAGTGCAGTTATATCTACGATCTACCATCTGTTCACTCTAATCTGTTTATTTGGGCAAAGGATAGTATCCCTAAAATTGCCTTTACAGGTTCTGCAAATTTTGTCCAAAGCTCCTTTGTTGGTCATCATCGACAAGAGCTTATGATTAACTGCGATCCTAAAACTGCTATGAATTACTATCAGTCTCTGATAGACCGCAGTATCTATGCCCATCATTCAGAAATAGAAGAATATGTGCAGATTCACCCTGCCCATCCTGTTCTTGATCGCGAAAATATGCTTATTGATGGTATTAATGCTACCCAAGAACGATATGAAACTATTACCCTTAGTTTGGTCACACGAACTGGAAAGCCAGGCACTCGGTCTGGCTTGAACTGGGGACAGCGACCAGGACGAAACCCGAATGAGGCATATATCCCACTGCCGACCAAAATTGCGAGAAGTGGTTTTTTTCCTCTTGAAAAACGTCACTTTACAGCAATCACAGATGACAGACATCAATTGATTCTGCGTATTGAACAGCAGAACAACAAAGCCATTACTACTCCAGCCAGAAACAGTGATTTAGGAGAATATTTTCGTAATCGCTTAGGATTAGCCAATGGAGCATTTGTAACACGGGAAGATCTTGACAGATACGGTAGAACAGATGTTATTTTTATTAAACTCGACGAAGAAACATATTATATGGATTTCTCATCTTGAGGTATAGGAAGTAAAGACTTATGGAATGGATAAGAACGGCAAATCTCAAAAAATACGATGTAATTGGGACTTTTAAGGCGTTTGCATATCTTGATTGGGTGAAGTCTGGCTTTGAGATTGCAGAAGGAGATATAGTATACATATATGTTGGAAAACCGTTTTCACGGATCATGTACAAGACTGTTTGTACTTGTTCCCAAGTTGATGAGGATAAGAGGATATTTGACCAAAAATTTTGGGACAATCCAGACGAATTTAATGTTAAAAAAGATAGAGTTCGGCTGAGATTAGAATCCAAAATAGGTTCAGATATGCTTTCTATTGAGGCGCTTCGCCAAAAGCATTTGATAAAAACCACTATTCAAGGAGCATACAAGGCGGCAAACTATCCCGAATTATTTTCATATATCAGACAATGTTTTGATGAACAGGATAAGCAGGAAATCAGTGCTTACTTAAGTTTGTTGTATGAAAATAACAATTTGAGAGAAACAGAAAAAAGTATCCTAGCAAAAGCACGAGTTGACCAGGAATACTTCAAGAAAAAACTCTTACATAAATACGGCTCTCAATATGCAATATGCGGTCTTGACAGTAAACCGTTGTTGGTTGGTAGCCATATAAAGCTTTGAGCTGAAGCAATAAGTGCCGAAAGGCTGGATGAAAACAATGGACTGCTGTTATGTGTCATGCACGACGCTCTATTTGATCGATATTTAATCACATTTGATGAAAATAGACATATTGTTATTTCGCAAATCCTAACAAAAGAACAGCGGTAAATTCTTCAAATTGATCCATCAATAAAAATAAGCATTAGGGACAAAACAAAGTGTTATATAAAAATTCATTATCAAATATTTTTTGAGAGGGAGCAATCCTTCCAAATGTAAAACGAGGAGATGTTTAATATGGCAAACACAGGTGATTCATATATTGTAACAATTAAAAGACCTCACCTTGAATGGGGAGAGTATCGTCATACTGATAGTCGAGGAATTGTCTACGGAGAAGGATACATTCAAATTCCTGCAAGTGAAGCCTATAGGTTTAATCTCTTAAATCCTCATGGAACAAACCATCAAGATATTTGGGGTAAAAATTTGTTTAATTGTGTATCGGCTGATGGTAGTTTTAGATGTATTTTGAGAGCTCAAGGAAATCAGGCAGATTGGCGATTTGCAAAACAATTTGCTGGCGACAATAATCTTAAAGCAATTGGCGATTGGTATTATAATACGGGAGCAAAAGAGGGTGACAAGGTAAAGGTCACTTGGACCAGCCCCACAGATATTGTTATCGAGCTTATATGAGTGTAAATGGCGGTGTTGCACTATAAATGTGCAACACCGCCATTTGATAATTTTAGGGAGTATCCCAAAGTTTGTGTAAACCTTCAAACTGATGTAAGATAAACTTACCAGTTTGGAGGTTTATTTTATGGCAAGAAAAAAAGATACACCACAAAAAGCTGCCCTTCGGGAAATGATGGGCA
>NZ_JADCKK010000068.1:0-12918 GCF_014982935.1 Anaerotignum lactatifermentans
TCGTTTCTACCACCAGTTGCTTGAATTCTGGTGTATATCGTTTATTTGGTACTCCTTTTGGCATAAAAATCACCCCACTTGTTATTCAGTATATCATACTGTCTAACAAATGGGGTGCAGTTCATTACAAAGATTCCAGCTATCTTTTCTGTTCCTATGAAAACTTATTCCAGTTCAAAGGCACCCGTATAAAGCTGATAATATTTGCCTTTTTCCGCAATCAAATCTTCGTGTGTACCACGTTCGATGATGCGTCCATGTTCCAGAACCATGATAACATTGGAGTTCTGAACTGTAGACAGACGGTGGGCAATGACAAATACAGTTCTGCCTTTCATGAGGGCATCCATACCTCTCTGTACAATGGCTTCTGTACGGGTATCGATGGAGGATGTTGCTTCGTCCAGAATCATAACGGGAGGATCTGCCACCGCCGCACGGGCAATGGAGATGAGCTGCCGCTGACCCTGAGACAAACCGGAACCGTCACCGGAAAGGATGGTGTTATATCCGTTGGGCAGCATCCGAATGAAGCTGTCGGCATTGGCAAGCTTTGCCGCTGCAATACATTCTTCATCAGTAGCATCCAGTTTTCCGTAACGAATGTTATCCATTACGGTGCCTGTAAACAGGTTGACATCCTGCAATACAATCCCTAAGGAATGACGCAGGTCTTCTTTTTTGATCTTATTGATGTTGATGCCGTCGTAACGGATTTTACCGTCGGCAATATCATAAAAACGGTTGATCAGGTTGGTGATAGTGGTCTTGCCGGCACCAGTTGCGCCAACGAAAGCCACTTTCTGACCGGGTTTTGCATACAGACTGATGTTGTGAAGGACGATTTTTTCTTCTGTGTAACCAAAGTCCACATCAAAGAATCGTACATCCCCTGTAAGCTGGGTATAAGTGATGGTGCCATCTTCATGAGGATGTTTCCATGCCCACAGACCTGTATGTTCGGGGCATTCCACCAGTTCGCCGTTATCGTCATATTTTGCGTTGACCAGTGTTACATAACCGTCATCGGCTTCTTCTTCTTCATCCAGCAGTTCAAAAATACGTTTCGCACCTGCCAGCGCCATAACAACAGAGTTGACCTGCTGAGAAACCTGGCTGATGGGAGCAGAAAAGCTCTTAGAAAGCTGCAGGAAAGAAGCGATGGCGCCCAGTGTCAGACCGCCGATGCCGTTTACTGCCAGCGCACCGCCGACAATGGCAATGAGCACATACTGCAAGTTCCCCAAGTTCATCATGATGGGCATGAGGATATTGGCATACTGGTTGGCTTTGGTAGCGTTTTCGCACAAAGCCGCATTCTTTTCACGGAAAATTTCTTTTGCTTTTTCTTCATGACAGAAAACTTTGACAACTTTCTGCCCGTTGATCATTTCTTCGATATAACCATTCACATCGCCCAGTGTTTCCTGCTGTTTGATGAAGTACTTCCCACTGTGGCTGGCAATGAATTTGAATACCTTCATGATGAAGAATACCACGATGGCTACCAGAATGGTCAGATATACGCTGGTGTAAAGCATTGCGCAGACAACTGCCACAATGGTAACGATGGAAGAAAACATCTGAGGTACGCTCATGGAAAGCATCTGACGCAGGGTATCTGTATCATTGGTGTAACGGCTCATGACATCCCCATGGGTATGGGTATCAAAATACCGGATGGGCAGCCGCTGCATGTGGGAGAACATCTGGTCACGGATTTTCTTCAAAATCCCCTGGGAGATGGAAACCATGGTACGGTTGTAAAAGAGTGTTGCCAGAATACCAATGAGGTAAATGGCAGCCATGGTCAGCACCGCCTGGAACAGTCCCGCAAAATCAGGAGAAGCTGTTTTCAGCAGTGGTGTGATATAATCGTCGATAACTACCTGCAGGAACAGGGAACCTGCAACACCTGCCACCGCACTAATCAGAATACAGATCAAAACAACGGTAAAACGCAGTTTATACTCTTTCAGATAGCTGAGCAAACGGTTCATGGTGACTTTGTCCATTTTTGCCCGTCCGATGGGTACGCCACGTCCGGGACCTCTCATATGTCCACTCATTCTTCCAGTCCCCCTTTCTGCTGAGATTCATATACTTCACGATAGATTTCATTATTGGCAAGGAGTTCCTGATGGGTGCCCATGCCGTTGATTTTACCGTCATCCAATACCAAAATCAGGTCTGCGTCTTCTACAGAAGAAATACGCTGTGCAATGATAATCTTTGTGGTATTGGGGATTTCTTCCCGGAATGCCATACGGATGAGGGCATCTGTTTTGGTATCTACGGCACTGGTGGAGTCGTCCAGAATCAGGATTTTCGGTTTTTTCAGCAGCGCTCTGGCAATACACAGACGCTGTTTCTGACCGCCGGAAACGTTGGTACCACCCTGTTCGATATAGGTATCATAACCGTCAGGGAAGGTCTGGATAAATTCATCCGCCTGTGCCAGCTGGCAGACGTGACGCATTTCCTCGTCGGTTGCGTCCTCTTTGCCCCAACGCAGGTTGTCTTTGATGGTGCCGGAGAACAGTACATTTTTCTGCAGTACCATGGCAACTTCTTCTCTGAGGGATTCGATGTCGTATTCTCTGACATCTCTGCCGCCTACTTTGACAGCACCTTCTGTGGCGTCATACAGACGGGGAATCAGCTGTACCAATGTACTCTTGGAACTGCCGGTACCGCCGATAATACCTACTGTCGCACCGGAAGGGATTTTCAGATTTACATTATCCAGACAAAGTTTGTCGGCGTTTTTGCCGTATACGAAATTTACATGGTCAAATTCGATGCTGCCGTCTTTGACTTCATAAACAGGGTTTTCCGGGTTATGCAGGTCGCTTTTTTCATCCAGAATTTCTTCCGCTCTTTCCATAGACGCGTAAGAAATGGTAATCATAACGAATACCATGGAGAACATCATCAAACTCATAAGGATCTGCATGGTGTAAGAGAACATACTGGTCAAGTCCCCTGTGGTCATGCCCACAGCGGGGTTGTTACCGGAAGCCACAATGAGTTTTGCACCCAGCCAAGAAATCAGCAGCATACATCCATATGCGCAGAACTGCATCAAAGGCGCGTTGAACGCCAGAATTTTTTCTGCTTTGGAGAAGTCCTGATAAATTTCTTTGGAAACGGAACAGAATTTTTCTGTTTCATGGTCTTCACGTACAAAAGATTTTACTACGCGGATGCCGTGCAGGTTTTCCTGTACAACGTTGTTCAATTTATCGTATGTGCGGAATATCCGTTCAAAGATACGTTTCGCATTGGAAATGATAATTACCAGACCAACTGCCAAAATGGGGATGGCAATAACGAATATGGGTGCCAGATGGGAATTGATCTGGAAAGCCATAAACAAAGCAAAAATCAACATGATCGGGCAGCGTACCGCTACACGGATGGACATCATGTACGCGTTCTGGATATTGGTAATATCTGTTGTCAGACGCGTTACGATACTTGCGGTAGAGAACTTATCAATGTTGGAGAAAGAATATTCCTGTACCTTGTTGTACATATCTTCACGCAGGTTCTTTGCAAAGCCCGCAGAAGCCACTGCCGCGTATTTCCCGGACAGTGCGCCAAAGGTAAGAGAAACAATACAGAAGATGACCAATGCAAGACCCATTTTCAGGATGTACTGCATGTTACCTGCCTCAATCCCAAAGTCGATGAGGTTTGCCATCAACATGGGAATGATAACTTCCAAAATGACCTCACAGGTCACGAACAGCGGCGCCAGTAAGGAACTGGTTTTATATTCCCTGACGCTGCGAAGCAACTTTCTAACCATTCCAAAACCTCCTTTTTTGTTCGAAAGCATATTGGGTTCTTAACATAAAGTTTCCTTTTCTGTTTCTTCCATATTATGCTCCAGTTTTTTCAAAAGAAGCAGCAGTGTATCCATTTCTTCTTCTGTGAAATTGCGATACAGCTTTTCTTCCAGCATATTCGCATGATGGACGGCTGCTCCATGGATTCTGCGTCCATAATCTGTCAAAACAATCTGTTTCAGACGAGCATCATCATGAACAGAAAGGCGTTCAATCATGCCTTTTTCTTCCATCAAACGCAGCACTTTTGAAACCGTGGAACGACGTACAAAAAAATGATTTTCCAAATCACGCTGATAAACAGGTTCTTCATGCTTAGTCAAATATTCAATGACGATCATGTTGTGCCCCGAAATGGGTTCCTGCAGCTTTTCTGTATTCATCGCATCCAGTTCACGAAAAAACAGATTGATTACTTTTTTCATCAACAATACCGGCTTATCCTGCATCATATTTTTCCTCCTTTTTAATTTGTTAGCCGTCGAACTGTTTTACATGAAACATTATACTGGTTTTCTGATAAATGTCAACGACCTTTCTTGGTTCTAATGAAATTCTCATTTTTCTCAAAAATCATCTTTTCTTAAGGCAACTGCGACAATTATCTGATAAAAAGCAATCTTCACTCAAAAAAACAGCTGGAACCCTTTCTGGTTCAAGGATTCCAGCTGTATCGTTTTCTTATAAAATTTCCTCTTTTTCTTCCTCTGGTTCTGTTTGTTCTTCTTTCGGAATCAAACGCCAAATCCCAAACAGAAAATAAAGTCTGGCACAGAACATCATAACGCCCGCAAGGATGAACATTGGTCTTACATTCAGCGTCATACCGCAGGCTACAATGGAAATAGCGTACAACATCAATAATATTTTCCGCCGGATCCATAGACCTTCTTTTTCCTGCAGCTGCAAAATGCCTGTAGCCAAGCCGTAAAACAGCAGCATTTCCATGGTCCAGAAAATACCACTGAACAGCCAAGTCAGCAAAGCATTGTCTGTTTGGAAAAAGAAAAATACAATCTGCAAAACAGCAGCGCAGATGCCAAGCGCTGCCGTCAACCCGCCTTTCTCTGCCATCATCTTTTTGGCGCAGTATGCCAAAATCAGATAGCCTGCCCAATTGGGCAACAGATTGACGATACCAATATGCACATCAAAGAAAAGAAGCACCATGGCAAAAAGCATCCAATTTCTGATGTTTTTCATTTACATGTCTTCTTTCATGTGCAGAATACGGTAAATCTCCAGTATATTCATATCCGGCGTATATTTCATGCTGTCATACAGATAGGCACATACTTTTTCTCCTGTGGCTGTTTCCATTTCCAGCACAGGCACCACATCAATGACCATATGGGCACGGTTGTCCTTCTCCGTCAGAGATAGTTCTGTTTCCAAAGAAAGGGTATCCCCCTGCTGATAGGACGCTGGAAACGTCATGGGCTGTCCTTCCCCGTCTTTTACCATCAGCAGATCGGAAAAATGATTTTCCATGGGCATACGAATGCCTGTTACCGTCAAATCTTCCGGTACCTCCATGGAATAAGAAGCATCTGTATCCCCTGCACCCATCCGTGACCATGTCAAAGCCTGTTCTTCCTGCGCCGCCAGAAAACGTACCTCTCCGATGTCCACAGGCGTTTCTGTGCCGTCAGACCATTTGACCTGCATCTGAGTCAGCATCACATTGCTCAAATCTCCTACACGCTCTGGAACGTCGAAATCCACCCACATTTCATTCCAGGTATACATGCCATGCCCCTGCCATTGCTCAGTATCTATGACTTCAAAAATCTCATCCTCCCCCAGTTCCGGGCAGGTAATTTCCAATGGCTGGCGTTTTTCGTCTGCATTGGTGATGTAATAAAATCCCACATGGGAAGACTCCTCTGCCGTAAAAGCATAAGCGTGGGTCAAAAAAATCGGTTCCTGTAAATAAGCCAGGCGAAAAACAAAAAAGTTCAGTACAAAAACCAGCACAATGACTCCCAGAATCATTGTCAGCTCTTTTTGTTTCTTCATGTACTTTTTTGCCCCTTTCCTCTTTGTTTCTATCTATTTTTCAGAATATCAGAAATCAGATCAAAAAAATACTGATTTTTCAGGATTTTATGGAATTGTATGTAAAAAAATACAAATGAAATCCATAGGATGGGATTTATATGTACGAATCAGGACCACCGGCTTAGCCGGTGGTTTGCTCTGCCCCTAGAAGGGGTATTACATGCCGACCCCTAAAAGGGGCATCGAAAAATATCATCGCATTTATTTGCACTGCAACCTGTAAACAGGTACTATAATTGAGAATACAGTATGTTAATTTTATATTGCATATCTATCCTTCATTTGATAATTAGTAAATCCATAGTAATTATCATTCAAAAAAAATATACTAAAGTATTTTACCTACCCCCAGTTGAACTAGGGGTTTTGTCATGCCTATTCGGCGTACAAAAAAATCCCGAAGACCCATAGGATCTTCGGGATAAGGTTCCCAGATAAATGATTATCTCTTGGAGAACTGAGGAGCACGTCTTGCTGCTTTGAGACCGTATTTCTTTCTTTCTTTCATACGAGGGTCTCTTGTCAGGAAGCCAGCTTTTTTCAGAGCGGGTCTGAAATCGCCGTCAGCCTGCAGCAGAGCTCTGGAGATGCCGTGTCTGATAGCACCTGCCTGACCTGTGAAGCCACCGCCGTGTACGTTCACCAGAACGTCGAATTTAGCTGTTGTTGCTGTCAGTTCCAGGGGCTGACGAACAATAACTTTCAGTGTTTCCAGACCGAAATATTCATCAATGTCTCTTTTGTTGATTGTGATTTTGCCGTTACCGGGTACCAGGTAAACTCTAGCTACAGAAGATTTTCTTCTGCCTGTGCCGTAATATCTAGCTGCTGCCATGATGCTTTCCTCCTTCGATTAAAATTTCAGTTCCAGTACTTCAGGTTTCTGCGCTGCATGGGGATGTTCTGCGCCAGCATATACATGCAGTTTGCCGAACATTTTTCTGCCCAGAGCGTTTTTAGGAAGCATACCTTTTACAGCATGTTCGATTACTCTTTCAGGGTGTGTTTCCAGCATTTTGTCCAGTCTTACTGTTTTCAGACCACCGATGTAGCCTGTGTGGTGGTGATACAGTTTCTGTGTCAGTTTTTTACCTGTCACAGCTACCTTTTCTGCATTGATTACGATTACATAGTCGCCCATGTCAACGTTGGGTGCATACTGGGGTTTGTTTTTACCTCTTAAGATGTTTGCGATTTCGGAAGCCAGACGGCCCAGTGTCAGGTCTGTTGCGTCAACAACGTACCATTTTTTTGTTACATCTGCTTCTTTCGCAATGTAAGTAGTTCTCATGGTTCTTTTACCTCCCTTATCATATTTTCCTTTGACTCTTTGACTTTACGAACGATACGGGAATACCGCCGTAATCTCCATTATGTGGCTTTCCACATAACTTATTGAGTCCCACCTTGAGAAACATATATTCAAAGCGTGAAACACGCTTCAAAATCAAAATAACAGCTTTATTATTATAATACCTGAAAATGCCGCTGTCAAGGGCTTTCTAAGGCAAATCGTAATAAATTTCCCGTAAAGTCAAGCCCTGCGGCTCTGCGGTCTGTCCTGCCTGTCTGCGGTCTTTGCCTGCGATGATTTCTGCCACCTTTTCTGCCGGAATTTTCCCCTGTCCCACAGCAATGAGGGTACCAGCCAGAATCCGTACCATATTATACAAAAAGCCATCCCCAGTGACCAAAATGCGGATATGCGGGCCTTCCTGCTCCACATGGCAATCAAAAATAGTACGAACTGTTGTGGAAACAGAACTGCCTGCGGCACAGAATGCCGCAAAGTCATGGGTTCCCACAAAAGCCTTTGCCCCTTCGTTCATTTTTTCCAAATCCAGAGGACTATATACAAATGTGCTATAGAGCCGCTCCTTGGGGTTTTTGTAAGGGCTCTGATAAATATGATATTCGTAAGTTTTTTTGATACAGTCATAACGAGGGTGGAAATCCCCCGGCACTTCCCTTGCCGCTGTCACCACAATATCCTCCGGCAAAAAGGGACGGATTGCCAGCGGAATTTTTTCCGGCGGAATGGTGGTTTCTACGTCAATGACCGCCCTTTGTCCCAGTGCATGAACGCCTCGGTCTGTGCGGCTGGCACCAATACATTCCAGTTCCGGATTACGAAAGAGTGTCCGCAGGGCTTTTTCTACTTCGCCTTCCACCGTCAGCACTTCCGGCGATTTTTGTTTCTGCCACCCGCTGTAACGGGTGCCATCATATGCGATTGTCAATAAGATTCTCATGGGTTTTGTTTCCCCTTTCTCTGTTTCCAATACCATGCCAAAAGCCCTACCACCACCGTCATGCCATAACAGCAGACTGCCCGCAGCAAAAGCCCTTTGGCAGGACCCACACCAAAGCGGTTCAAAAAGGCATCCTGCACATAATACAGGAAAATACCATGGTACAAATACAAATAAAAACTCATGCGGTCAATGCCCTGGACAACTTTCCATGCCATCACACGGTCTGCCACCTTTTTCCCAATCCAGAACAAAAATAAAATAGCACAGAACACATAAAGGGTATGGACATCCTCCAGAAAAGATACCCGGAAAAAACCACGGTTATTGGCGTAACTCAAAAGCCCGTCAGCCAGCACAAAAACCACAAAGCCTGTCAGCAGTACACCCTGATTTTTCCGAATCCCTTCCAGAAATCTGTCGTAATATTTCCCGGCGTAACAGCCCAATACCCAATAAGCCAAATAAGACGTAAACACACGGTCATTATAGATAAATTCCGTTCCGGGAGAAAGAATCCCAATCATGGCAGGCAATCCTCCGTGGAACAGGCGCATAAGCATCACAGACGCCAATGCCGCTACCCAAAAATCTACTTTTTCCGTCATTTTCCGCCACAAGGGCATCAGGAGATAAAACTGGAAAATGATGATGATAAAGTAAAACGGTGCAATCATATTCCCCAGAAGCAAAGATTCTCCCAGAAATCCCGCATCAAAGGTATAATACCCTAAATCAATAAGTCCCAAATAGGAAATGATGACGGCAATGACATAAGGTACACCAATTTTCCGTATTCTGCCCCAAAGAAAAGATCCATAGGAAAAAGTCCCTTCCTTTCGGAAATACTTCAGGGCAGACAGGAAGATAAATCCCTGCACCACAAAGGCAGACAGCCGCCAAGGCACATATACTCCAAAAAAGGAGATATTCTCCTTAGGCAGTCCCGTTACCGCCACAGAACAAATATGAATCCACATGACCAACAGGCAAAGCACCACATTGACAAATGAAATTTCCCGATTTCGCATGTTTTCCCCTCCCGAAAACAAAAGGCGTTGACTTCATAAAAAAATAGCCGAAATCCTTAGAACAAAAGGGCTTCCGGCTATCTTCTTTTTACTTAAATGATATAAGGAATGTTTTTTGAATGGAAACCAACTTTTGCCAACACCCTTTTTCTCAAATCATAAATGGCAGATAATTCCCTGCAATGCGCAGTGCCACCACAAACACCAGATACACCGCTGTCATCACAACCGCCCGATAATCCCGGCTTTCCATGTGCATGACGTTCATGCGTGTTCTGTGTTCATCCCCATGGTAACATCTGGCTTCCATAGCCATGGCAAGTTCTTCTGCCCGGCGGAACGCGGAAATGAACAGAGGTACCAGAATGGGAATCATGCTCTTTGCTTTCTGCATCAGGTTCCCTGTGTCAAAGTCTGCACCTCTTGCCTGCTGTGCTTTGATGATCTTGTCTGTTTCATCCAGCAGTGTGGGAATGAAACGCAGTGCAATGGTCATCATCATCGCGATTTCATGGGCAGGCACACCAATGCGTTTCAAAGGACGCAGGATGTACTCAATGCCATCTGTGAGCTGGATGGGTGTTGTGGTCAGCGTCAGCACAGAGGAGCCCACAATGAGCAGTACCAGACGCACACACATTTTCACAGCCATGTAAATGCCTTCCCATGTCAAATGCAGGAAGCCAAACTCCCAAATCACCTGTTCCCCTTGGGTCAAAAAGAGGTTGATGACCGCTGTAAAGAGGATGATGATGACAATGCTTTTCAAGCCTTTCAGCATAAATTTCAAAGGCACTTTGGATACTTTGATCACTGCGCCCAAAATCGCTGTTACGCAGACATACCCGATAAAGGTATTGACTACGAACAGTGAAATGATAAACAAAAATGTTACGACAATTTTTACTCTGGCATCCAGCCGATGAATCGGCGATTCTGCCGGATAATATTGTCCAATGGTTATATCCCGAATCATGATTTCACCTGCTTTACCAGTTTTAATAATACTTCTTTTGCTTCCTTGACGGTATATACGTCTGTGGGCACATCATAACCCCGTTTTTTCAGCTCTGCGAACACATAGCTTACCTGAGGCGCAGCCAGTCCCATCTGTTCCAGTTCTTCCACATGGGAGAAAATTTCCTTGGGTGTGCCCTGCATAGCCGCTTTGCCGCGATGCATTACAATGATGCGATCCACCAGTTTTGCCACGTCCTCCATGCTGTGGCTTACCAGAATAACGGTGATGCCTCGTTTGTCATGAAGGTCTTTGATTGCCTGCAGGATTTCGTCACGGCCTCTGGGGTCCAGACCCGCTGTGGGCTCGTCCAGAATGAGAACTTCAGGATTCATAGCAAGTACGCCCGCGATGGCTACACGGCGTTTCTGACCGCCGGAAAGCTCAAAGGGAGACTTTTCGTAAATCTCCTCGGAAATACCAACGGTTTCCAGTGCGGAAACCACGTTTCGATGGATTTCTTCTTCTGTCAGCTTCAGGTTTGTAGGGCCAAAAGCTACATCTTTATATACTGTCATTTCAAAAAGCTGGTATTCGGGATACTGGAAGGCCAGACCAATACGGCGGCGCACTTCCTTCAGCTTTGTTTTGTCTTTGTGAATGTTTTCCCCGTCCAGCAGAATTTCCCCAGATGTGGGAGAAATGATGCCGTTAAGATGCTGGATCAATGTAGATTTGCCGGAGCCTGTATGACCGATGAGACCAATAAACTCCCCTTTCTGGATTTCCAGTGTCACATCATCCAGCGCAACTTTTTCAAATGCCGTACCGGGATTGTAAACATGGGTCAAGTGGTTGATTTTAATTGACATATCGCACCTACCATTTCTTCAATCGTTAATATATCCGCAGGCAGTTCAACGCCTTCCTTTCGCAGCAAATAAGCCACTTCTGTCACCTGCGGCACGTCCAGACCGTATTTCTGCAAAGTTTCCACCTGTGAGAAAATCTCTTTGGGTGTACCCTGCATTACCAGATCCCCGTCGTCAATGACAAAGACCTTGTCTGCCCGTACGGCTTCATCCATATAATGGGTAATCAGAATCATCGTGATTCCTTCTTCCCGGTTCAGTCGTTCGATGGTTTCCATGACATCTCTGCGTCCCACAGGGTCCAGCATGGCTGTAGGCTCGTCCAGTACGATGCACTTGGGCTTCATAGCCAACACCCCAGCAATGGCAATCCGCTGTTTCTGACCGCCGGAGAGCTTAGAAGGAGTATGGGTAGCATATTCACTCATACGCACCGTCGCCAAAGCTTCATCCACGC
Organism: Anaerotignum lactatifermentans; assembly: GCF_014982935.1. Taxonomy (NCBI): domain Bacteria; kingdom Bacillati; phylum Bacillota; class Clostridia; order Lachnospirales; family Anaerotignaceae; genus Anaerotignum; species Anaerotignum lactatifermentans. The sequence goes on from NZ_JADCKK010000068.1 coordinate 11,486, forward strand.
GTTTGCGGATTTCCTTTGGCTCCACGCCCATATTCTCAGGACCGAAAGCAATGTCTTCTTCTACCACCGTTGCTACCAGCTGGTTATCGGGATTCTGGAATACCATCCCCGCTGTCTGGCGGATTTCCCAAACCAGTTCGTCATTTTTTGTATCCATATCATCCACCCATAGCGTACCGCCAGTGGGCTGCACCAAGGCGTTAATATGTTTCGCAAAGGTAGATTTGCCAGAGCCGTTATGTCCCAGTACTGCCACAAAATCACCTTTGTTGATTTCGATGTTTACATTTTTCAAGGCCGCAACCTTTTCTTCTTTTGTGCCATGATCCGTTTCCAAAACCCTTACATATTCGTAAGTCAGATCTTTGGTCTTTACCATTTTCATCGCTTCTTTGTTCACCTTTTTCCTCCGTGAAAATCATATTTTTCACACTTAAAGTCTATGGTAAAAAATACTCACAGCTATCAATAAGATACCTTTTTTCCGCCAAAAAGTCAAGAAAAAACGGCGTTTCGCCTTTTCTTTCTATGCTTTACAGAGATGTGACAAACGGACATTTGTCTTAAAAAATTCTTCTGTTTTCTGAGATATTCCTGTAACACAAGTGCAAACAAGCTGTAACGGTAACTTTACCTTCCTGTAACCTACGATTGATTTTTCTGTGGTATGATATCACCATAAAAAGAAAAAATTCGACAAAGGAGGTTTTCCAGTATGAACATGAAAAAATTAATGATTGCAGCAGCCGTAGTATTCTCCCTGTCTTTTGCCACAGGTATGACATATTCTTTCCAGGCATCCAACGCATTGGAAAACGCTCCTGTAGCAGAAACAACCACCACAGAAGAACCCGTGGCACTGGTTTCTGCAAGCACATCCATTCGCTAAATAACATTCATTGTATATCTCCTAACCTAATAAAAAAGTCGGAATCTATGCAGATTTCGGCTTTTTTATGTTGTCAGAAAACCATGCTTTGGCATAAAAAAAGACATACACAAAGCAACTTCCCCTTAAGAAAACATTGTTTTTTCTTTTCCTTGATTTCTTAAGGGGAATTGCAACGGCTATCTTCAGAAGAAAACATAACAAAAAATCTTAATAAAAAATAAGAAAGCTAAAATCCTTTGTTATGATAAGGATTTTAGCTTTCTTTGTTTTCTTATGAAGATGCCCCTAAAGCAACTTTCCCTTAAGAAAACATTGGTTTTCCTTCATTTCTTAAGGGAAAGTGCGACAGCTGTCTTCAGAAGAAAATATACCAAATAAAATCCCAGTAAAAAAAATAAGCTGGAACCCTTTCTCTGAACTGCACCCAAAAAGTTAGACAATATTTTCAAATTAAAATTGTTTAAGAAGCCAGAAGGGCTTGTTGTCTGTAAATTGCAGGTGGCAAGCCCTTTAACTTTGCTTTGATTCGATGGTTATTATA
>NZ_JADCKK010000069.1:0-12682 GCF_014982935.1 Anaerotignum lactatifermentans
GACGGATGTGATTAATCCAAAAAGAGCCTCGCCAGACCAATTACTCCCTTATCATAAAAAAATAAGTGCAGAGGGTAAAGCACAAATGATATGCTTTATCTCTTACACTTATATGGTACTAAAAAGTGCCCTCCATAAATCGCTCGGACAGCACTTTTTCTATTCCAATATTTACTTTTTTCTTCTTTCTTGCACTTTTAATCTATAATACATCTCTAGTGCTTCTAAAATTGTTTTTTCCATAGTTTTTGGGGAAGTCCCCGGAGAAAAGTATCTTTCTATCTTTTCCAAAGGCACTTTTAACTGCTCTTTCTGATTGCCTTTTTGCTCTGACAATAGCTGCTCTATAGTAAAGAAACATAATGCTGATTCTTCTTCCAACTTTCGCAGCTGAATTGCCTGTGCATGGCTTGGTGTGCAGTCAAGTTGTCCCATTACTTCCAGTAATATTCCCTGACTTTCAGAAGATAAGTAAGAGAGTTCCACAGCAGGACGTAGAGCTATTTTTTTCTCATCAACCATATCTAATATTGGTTTTATCAAGTATGTTAAACGGATATATCGCCGAACCTGATCCTGACTTTCTCCCACCTGTTCACCAATCAACTGCCTGGAAGTTTTCTTCTGAAAATTATGTGCCAGTGGCACAACATTATTCTTTCTTGGTCTGCCACCTTTTCTTTTGATCGCATCCATTCGCATTTTATATGCAAATGCTTTTTCCGATGGCAATATGTTTTCTCTTTGGATATTTGAATCAACCATCGTAATGATGGCATCTTCATCACTTAACTCCTTGATTATGCAGGGAACCTTGTATTGTTCTGCCAAAATAGAAGCTGCTTTTCTTCTATGCCCTGCCACCATCTGATACTTGTTGTCTACTAATCTAACAATCAAGGGTACCATGACGCCATACTTTTTGATGCTTTCGGAAAGTTCCATTAAACTTTCATCTTCAATTACATGGTATGGATGGTCTGGAAAATCAGAAATTTCATCTACATCCAAATAATAGATTTTCTTATTTTCATCATTCGTAACATATGTGTTGTAAACATTTACTTCTTCCATGACAAACACTCCTCGTCATTTATAGTAATTTACATTCCACATAGTACATTTCGAACTAAGAATTCCATATCGTGATAACGCATTTTTCGACACGAATCTTGGTCACTAACCTCTATTTTTTATTGAGTGTTATTTGCTCCATTTCGTCCAGCAAAAGACTATATATAGAATAAAATTCAACAAAATACCCTATATTTTGTCCCTTCTACTTCCATATTCATTCTAACTAACGAAATATTCTACAGCATTTTCCGGGAAAAATTCCTTCAATTCATTATAAAGCTGGGCTGCCAATGTTTTATTATGGGCAATGACCAGCGTGGGTTTCTGTATTTTTTCAATGACGTTTGCCATGGTAAAGGTTTTCCCGGAACCCGTTACCCCCACCAAAGTCTGAAATTTCAATCCATTCTGAAATCCATCGGCGATTTTTTCGATTGCCTGTGGCTGGTCACCAGTAGGCTGAAATTTGGAATGTATTTTAAATGGTTTGTCCATGACACACCTCCGTTTACACAAATCATTCTCATGCAGTCAAGCCTCTGACTGCAAAGCACCATATAAACATCCATTTTGTTTCTATGTGCTCATCGACTACCAAAAAGTATATCACAGTTAAATACTAAAGTATAGGGGAACAGCGAAAATATACAAACATTTGTTCTATTTTTTCGTTATGGAATATCGTAAAACTGTCGGATATGCTCTGCAATCTGCATCAACTGCTCATGGTCAGCAATTCGATCTCGTTTTTCCTTACCTTTTAATATACCCTCTTTTCTCCATTTTTTCAGTACGTAACAAAGGCTGCGGCGGCTGATGCCGATTTCTTCGCAAATTTCATCCAGCGTATAGCTTTGCAGTCTTGCAGGATGCATCAGACAATACATCGCCGTATTTTCTTCTGCTGTAAAAAGCGTCAGACTAAAGACTTTCCGATACATCTGATAGGTACGGCTGCTGGTACTGCGGTAAAATTCCAGGGCAAACGCCGGATTTTCCATGAGCTGGCAGAAAAGCTGATCTGGAAATTCCAGATAAACACAAGGAGTTTCCGCAATGATATTGGCATCGAAGCTATAACCACGCATACGGCTGATATGGCCGGAAAAGCTGCCCACGCCAATTTCATCCAGCAAAATACGTATGCCGCGATAGGTCAGGCTGACAACTTTCACAGACCCCTGCAAAATATAAACAATGCGATATCCCTCATCGGCTGCATTGGAAATACATGTCTTGGCAGGAACTTCATGAATGGTGATCTGACTTGTTTCCAGATAAGGTCTAATCATGGGGTATATATCCAATTTTCCTACAAAATCCTGCCAGTTCGCCCAGATTCTCTCATGCATATACAAATTCTTCCTTTCATATGTTTTTGATTTTGTGAATAGTTTATCATATTTTTCCAAATAGTGCAAATTGCACTTAACGAAAGCATGTATGCCTGCCATAATAAAACCATCATCATTCACAGAAAGGCAGGTTGAAAAAGTTTGGAAAGTAATGAGATGAAATTACAAGAAATCCTCAAAGCAAGAGGTATCACTGATGAACAGTTAAAGGAAGTGCAGGAGCAGGATATTCCCGCTGCCGCTGAGAGCTTCCAGCGTATCATGGACATCTATTATCTGCTGAAAGTAACCGCAGATATGGAAAGTGCCTACTGGTACAACCGTGTATGGTGGGAAAATGACGGCGATCTGTTGGAAGTACGCCGTTCAAAAGCCGTTGCCGCTTCTCTGGCACACAGCACACCTACCATTTTGCCTTATGAAAAACTTGTTATGAACAAGACAAAACATCTGCGTGGTGCCTTCCCCTTCCCTTGGGTTTGTGCAAGCTTCTTCAATTCCCTTGCGGAATCCCTCATGGAAGAAGCAGAAGCGCCTGCTGAAAACGAAGCTGACTCCGTTTCTGTTGTTGGCGCCGGCGGCGGCAACGTTACAGAAAGCTATGGCGAAGTCATCTCCATTGCAAAAAAATTTGGTATGCGGAAAGAAAACATCCCTGTTCTGGTAAAAGTATCCAAATACTGGGACGGCATTTCCGTAGAAGATATTTCCACAAAATATGCAAAAACACTTCCCGGCTTTGAACAGTTCCAGAACATCATGGACAGCGTTCTGGTTATGTTCGACTCCTTCGCAATTCCTCAGGGTCGTGAAGTTATGAACTATTACATGCCTTTGCAGTACGGTTTTGACGGCATTCTGGAACTGTGCGATGAAAAAATCGCAAAAACCATGGGTGAAGCTGGAGGCGACGGGGTTCTGGGCATGAGCCGCGGCTACTACTATGCTGCTATGAAAGAAATCGTCAAAGGTCTGAGCCAGTGGTGCGAAAACTACGCACGCAAAGCAGAAGATCTGGCTTCTTGCGAACCAGATGAAGCATACAAAAAGAATTATCTGGAAATCGCACAGGTAATGCACAACATCGCTCACAAACGTCCTTCTACATTCCGTGAAGCACTGCAGATGACACTGTGTCTGCATCTGGGCGTTGTAAACGAAGACCCTCAGTCTGGTCAGTCCATCGGTCGTCTGGGTCAGGTATTGCAGCCCTTCTATGAAAAAGACATCGCTGACGGCACCACCACAGAAGAAGAAGTTGTGGAACTGCTGGAACTGTACCGCATCAAGATCACATGTATCGAATGTTTTGCTTCTGCTGGCGTATCCGGCGGCGTTCTTTCCAGCAACACATTCAACAACCTGTCTTTGGGCGGTCAGAACTACGATGGTCTGTCTGCGGTTACACCTTTGGAATACCTCATCATCGAAGCAGGTATGCGTGCGCAGACACCTCAGCCTACCCTTTCCATCCTTTACGATGAAAAGCTGCCTGAGGACTTCCTGATGAAAGCTGCCGCTTGTACCAAACTGGGCATGGGCTATCCTGCATGGATGAACAATCAGGTGGGCATGAACTTCATGCTCCGTCAGTACGGTCCCGAAGGTATGGATCTGTATGATGCCCGTGCATGGTGTCTGGGCGGCTGTCTGGAATCTGCACCCGGCTGCTTCCTGCCTCTGGAATACAACGGCAAAGTGACCATGATCCCCGGCGGCGCTTCCCCTACTTGCGGCACCGGTATCCACTTCACAGGTCTGCCGAAGGTTCTGGAACTGGTACTGACAAACGGCGTGGACAAACGTACCGGAAAACAGGTATTCCCTCCTCATAACAAGAAACTGGAAACATTTGATGAACTGCTGGATCAGTGGAAAGAATATCTGGACATCAGCAACCGCATTGTAAACAAAGTCAACAACATTCAGATGGACGTATGGCGCAAATACAACATGCCTGCCGTAAACTCCCTGCTGAAACCGGACTGCTTCAAGAAAGGTCAGCACATCGGTAACTGTGGCGCTCGTTATAACGCCTGCATCAACTTTGAATCCTGCGGTACCATCACATTCATCAACTCTCTGGCGTCTTTGAAGAAAAACGTATACGACACCAAGAAATATACATTGGAAGAAATGACAGATGCGATGCTGCATAACTTCGGTTTCCGCACCGCTTATGACACCGGCGTATTCTCTCCCGATTATCGCGAAAGCACAGACGACGCTCAGAAATACGCTGAAATCTTTGCAGACTGCATCAACGCACCGAAATACGGCAACGCAGATCCTTATGCAGACCAGCTGCTGCGGGATTACCACATGTACCTGCTGCATTATCTGCCTACACTGGAGTCCTTCTTTGGCAAACCGGAATATCTCTGCCAGATTTCCGTTTCCACCCATGGTCCTCAGGGCTTCATCACACTGGCAACAGCCGATGGTCGCTTAGCAGGCACCACATACTCCGACGGTTCCGTATCTGCCGCCCCCGGCACAGACAAAAACGGTGTTTATGCCCTCTTTGAATCTGCAACCGTTTACGATCATTCTCAGAACCAGAATGCACAGATGAACCTGAAACTGCATCCTTCTTCTGTTCAGGGCGTACAGGGCACCAGAAAACTGCTGGAACTGGTTCGTACTTATATGCGTAAAGGCGGTTTCCACGTACAGTTCAACGTGGTAAGCTCCGACACATTGAAAGAAGCACAGAAAACACCTGACCAGTATCGTGACCTGATGGTTCGTGTAGCTGGCTTTACACAGTACTGGTGCGAAATCGGCAAACCCATCCAGGATGAGGTTATCTATCGTACCGAATATGAAGAAGTTTAAGTGGAGGCGTGAAACCATGAAACATGTAGAATGCATTAACTATATCAACTTAGACTGTGAGAAAGGCATGTGTGCCCTTTCCAAACAGATCGTTCCCATTGATGGCAACGGCAGCGACGCCTGCGGTCATTTCCAGGCAGCGCCCGTATGCGGCAACTGTGCATGCTTCGCAGATGCAGACAAACACGGCATCGGCACATGCAAAGGCTTTGAAAAAGAAAACTGGACTTATGCAAAATGTGGTGCTTTCTGCTGTGAGCACTACAAAGCAGCACGGGGGTAAGCCTATGGATGCACGCGGACATATTTTCGATATTCAGTCCTTTTCTGTCCATGACGGACCCGGCTGCCGCACCACAGTATTTATGACAGGCTGTCCTTTGCAGTGCCGTTGGTGCGCAAACCCGGAAAGCTGGATTTACGGCAAGCATCTGATGTTTGCCCAGGCATCCTGCAAATGGGACAAAGGCTGTGACGTATGTCTTTCTGTCTGTCCCACAGGTGCCATCACCATGGAGCCAGGACAGCCCCCTCAGGTAGACTGGAACAAATGCAAGGACTGCCATGACTTTCCCTGCACCTCCATCTGCCCCAACCGGGCACTGAAACAGTGTGTGCGGGAATATACCAGCGAGGAACTCCTGCAAATCCTCCGCAGGGATTTCAGCAGCTGGGGCAGCAACGGTGGCGTCACATTCAGCGGCGGCGACCCCATCACACAGCATGATTTCCTCATAGAAGTCCTCAAGGACTGTCATAAGCTGGGCATCCATACTGCCATTGAAACCAGCGCACATTTCCCCAGAGAAAAATTTCTGGATGTGATGCAGTACATCGACTTTGCCTTTATCGATGTAAAAAACATGGACAGTGAGGCACACAAAGCCGGAACAAGCGTAGGCAATGAACTGATTCTGGACAACATCCGCGCTCTGAAACAAAGCGGCTGGAAAGGTCGTCTGGTGCTGCGTCAGCCTACCATCTGCGGCTACAATGACAGCGAAGAAAACGCAAAAAAACTCATTTCCTTTATGAAGGAAAATGATCTCTTTGAAATCAACCTGCTGAAATTCCATCGTTTGGGTCAAACCAAATGGGAACAGCTGGGCAAAACATATGATTATGCTACTGGCGGCGAAATGACAGACGAAGCCATGACCGCATTGCAGAGCCTTTATCTGGATGCTGGAATCGCCTGCTACATTGGGCATCATACCTCTTTCTGATGTCCACTTTCCATAAACTTTCATGCCGTAACGCTGCATAAGCAGTATACAGAACAGGCAAGTGTCTTTCCAATCAAATGGACGGGACACTTGCCTTTCTGTTTTTTGTGGGTGGGATAAAGTCTTGTCCAAACAGCTGTACACAACGGTATACGTGGAAAAGACATTGTTCCATCTCCTCTTTGGAAAACATTTTTTTCCATTTTTATAGATACTCTCCAATGATTTTTCATTTCCGGCTTTTTTCATGGTTTCTTTTTGGGCAAGATTTCCCCCACCTTTTTAAATCGTCGTCATTTTTCCCGAACATTATTTCTTTTGGACTTTCTTTCACCGCAAATTTTCATTGGAAATCGGTTTTTATGTGAAATCTTCCAGTGCTGTTTTTGTTGTATTCCATCGTTTTTTCGTATAAAATAGAAATGATGGCATGCACAGCATGCCTTATCAATTTTGGAGCAACAAGAGATACCATCATTTTTTAGAATCATAAGGAGGAACCATCATGGGCGGTTTTTTTGGCGTAACTTCCAAGCAGGATTGCGTACTTGATATCTTTTTCGGGGTGGACTATCATTCTCATCTGGGCACACGCAGAGGCGGTATGGTCATCCACAGCCGGGAAAAAGGCTTCCAACGCCAGATTCACAACATCGAAAACACACCTTTTCGTACCAAATTTGAAAAAGATCTGATCGATTTTCAGGGTCATTCCGGCATCGGCTGCATCAGCGACTCCGATCCTCAGCCCCTTCTGGTACGTTCTCATCTGGGCTTATATGCCATCACAACAGTCGGTGTCATCAACAACGCTGATGAGCTCATCAAAAACTACTTCTCTGACCATGGACACCAGTTTATGGCAATGAGCTCCGGCAAAGTCAATGCCACAGAACTCATCGCCGCACTGATCAACCAGAAAGACGATCTGGTTTCCGGTATCCTCCATGCACAGGAACAGATTGACGGTTCCGCAACCATTCTGATTCTGACAGAAGATGATTCCATCATCGCTGCCAGAGATAAAATGGGCAGACTGCCTGTTCTTATCGGCAAAGACCACGAAGGCTACTGTGTTTCCTTCGAATCCTTTGCCTACACCAAACTGGGCTATGAAAACGTATATGAACTTGGTCCCCGTGAAATCGTTAAGATCACACCTGACGGCTATGAAACACTGAATCCTGCCGGCAAGGATATGAAGATCTGTGCGTTCCTGTTCAGCTACTATGGCTACCCCAACTCCAACTACGAAGGCATCAATGTCGAAGTGATGCGTTACAAAAACGGGGAAATCATGGCAGCAAACGAAAAGAAAAACGGCACACTGCCTGATGTAGACTACGTTGCAGGCGTGCCTGACTCCGGTATCCCCCATGCCATTGGTTATTCCAAAGAAAGCGGCAAAGCTTTTGCCCGTCCTTTTGTAAAATATACACCCACCTGGCCTCGTTCTTTCATGCCCGCCAACCAGAAAGTTCGTAATCAGGTAGCAAAAATGAAACAGATTCCCGTTCCCGAACTGATTGAAGGGAAAAAGCTGCTGTTTGTGGACGACTCCATCGTTCGTGGTACACAGCTGAGAGAAACTGTTGAATTCCTCTATCGTTCTCACGCAGCAGAGGTACATATGCGTTCCGCATGTCCTCCCATCATGTATAGCTGCAAATATCTGAATTTCTCCAGCAACGGCTCCGATATGGATCTGCTGGCACGCCGCGTCGTACAGGAACTGGAAGGCGACGAAGGTCATAAACATCTGGATGAATACGCAGACGCTTCCACAGAAAGAGGCAAATGCATGCTCCGCTCCATCTGTGAAAAACTGGGCTTTGACTCCCTGGGTTATCAGTCCCTGGATGGTCTGCTGGATGCCATCGGCATTGACCGTGACAAAGTCTGCACCTATTGCTGGAACGGCAAAGGCTGATATTTCATACTGTCGCAGGAAATCTCCTGCGGCAGTTTTTTTCTGTTTTTTTCCCAATCCCTTGTTATTTTCTTTCTACTTTGTTACCATAAAAAAATACAACTGTCATAAAGGAGGTTTTTTCTATGGCTGCAAAAGTATACTTTTCCCGTGAAATCACACCGGAAAAAGTCCTGGAATTATATAAAATGGCTGGCAAAGAACTCACTGGCAATATTGCCATCAAGCTTCACTCCGGTGAAGAAGGTAATCAGAATTTCCTGAAACCGGATTTCTGGAAACCTGTCATCGACTTTGTAGGCGGCACTGTTGTGGAATGCAATACCGCTTATGAAGGCGAACGGAACACCACTGAAAAACACAAAGCGCTGCTGACTCGTCACGGATGGGATGCCTACTTCAAAGTAGACCTGATGGACGCAGAAGGCCCTGATATGGTGCTGGAAATCCCTAAGGGCAAACAGATTCAGAAAAACTATGTAGGCAAGCATCTTGCAGACTATGATTCCATGCTGGTACTCTCCCACTTCAAAGGGCACCCCATGGGCGGCTACGGCGGCGCATTGAAGCAGCTTTCCATCGGTGTGGCATCTTCCTTCGGCAAAGCCTATATCCACGGTGCAGGGGAACCGGAAAAAATCTGGACAGCAGATCATGACGCATTTCTGGAATCCATGGCAGATGCAGCATCTTCCGTTGTGGAATACTTCAAAGGCAATGTAATCTACGTCAATGTTATGAAAAACATGTCTGTGGACTGCGACTGCTGTGCAGTTGCTGAAGACCCTTGCATGAAGGATATTGGTATTCTGGTATCCTTAGACCCTATTGCCATTGACCAGGCTTGTCTGGACTTGGTTTATGCCGCTGATGACCCCGGTCGTGACCACCTTATCGAACGCATTGAAAGCCGCAACGGTGTTCATACCATTAAAGCCGCTGCCGCTTTGGGCTTTGGTTCCAGAGAATACGATCTGGTAGAAGTATAAACATTTTCTCAAAAACAAAAGAGCCGGCTCTTTCTCAAGAGTGTCCGGCTCTTTTTTCACGAAAAAAGCAGGTGATTGAAAAAGAATATCCTTTGCAATCACCTGCTTTCTTATTATGCTTTCATTTTTTCCAATGCTGCATTGGCTGCGTTCTGTTCTGCTTCTTTTTTGCTCTTGCCGCTGCCCTGTCCCAGCACCTTGCCTTCGTGGGTCACTTCTGCCACAAAGACTTTGTTGTGGTCGGGACCCTTTTCATCTACAATGGCATAGTGTACAGGAACCTTGCTGATTTTCTGGATGATTTCCTGCAAATGGGTCTTGCAGTCCAGATTACGGAAATTGGTCTTTGTCTGAGCAATCTGGTCTTCCATAAACCGCATAACATATGTAGAAGCGGCTTCGATACCGCCATCCATACATACCGCGCCAATAATGGCTTCAAAAGCATCTGCAAGGATAGAATCTCTGTTTCTGCCGCCGGTACTTTCTTCCCCTTTGCCCAAAAACAGATTTCTGCCTACACCCAATTTTCTGGACAGACCTGCCAGAGAGCCTTCACAAACCACTGCCGCCCGCAGTTTGGTCAGTTCCCCTTCCGGCATTTCCGGGAATTTGCGGTACATATATTCACTTACCACCATGTCCAGCACTGCATCGCCTAAAAATTCCAGTCTTTCGTTATTTTCGTGACTGCCTTTTTTATTTTCATTGGCATAGGAACTATGGGTCAATGCCAGCAGCAGCAAATGCTTATCCGCAAAATGATATCCCAGTTTTTTTTCAAATTCTTCCAAATTCAAATAATTCATATTACTTCTCCACTACTCTTCTGATATAATCCAACGCATCCCCAATGGTTTTCATATTCTCCGCCGCATCGTTGTCAAATTCGATGTCATAGGCTTCCTCCAATGCAGAAATGATCTGGAACAAGTCCAAAGAATCCGCACCGATGTCTTTAAAGGAAGTTTCCTCCCGTAAACTATCTGCAGAAATATGCAGCTGATCCGCAATGATCTGCATTACAACAGTTTCGTCCATATTTTCAACCTCCTCTTTTCTTTTCTGTCAATACTATACTCTATTTCCGACATTTTGTCAGCAGAAATCCTGGAAAAACAGAAGTTTTTTCCCATTTTGTACACAAAATTACACTGCTTACAGTTTATCCTGAATTTTCCCTACAATGTCAGCTTCTTTAAACAGCACACACTGTCTGATGGCGTTTTTGAATGCTTTGGCATTGGAACTGCCATGAGCCTTTACCACAAGAGATTTCAGACCGATAAAAGGCGCACCACCTACTTCGTCTGCATCGAAATATTTTTTTACATTGCGGAAAGGTTTTACCAGCATAGCCGCAGCGATTTTATAAGCGCCTTTGGTGATTTCAGACTTGATGATGTCCACCAATGTTTTGCTCAAGCCTTCGGCGAATTTCAAAATGGTATTGCCCACAAAGCCGTCGCAGACAATGACATCCGCTTCCCCAAAAGGAATATTTCTAGGCTCAATATTGCCCACAAAATTCAAATCAGATACTTCCAGAAGCTCATAAGCCTCTTTTGTCAGGCTATCACCTTTTTCCTTTTCGGCACCAATATTCACCAGTGCAACAGAAGGATTTTTCTTGCCAAATACGTTTTCTACATAAACGGAACCCATTTTGCCAAACTGTTCCAGATATTTTGCTTTACAGTCTACGTTTGCACCGCTGTCTACCAAGAAGGTAAAGCCATTCTTGGTAGGCAGGCAAGTACCCAATACGGGACGTTCTACGCCCGGCAGACGACCTACAATAAGCAGAGAGCCTGTCAGGAGGGCACCAGTACTGCCGGCGGAAACAAAGGCGTCTGCCTCCCCATTTTTCACCAGCTGCATACCCACAACCATAGAGGAATTTTTCTTTTTGCGAATTGCCATAGTAGGCACTTCATCAGTGCTGATGACTTCTTCCGCATGCACCACTTCGATTTTTTCTTTTGGATATGTATATTTTGCCAGTTCCCGATTGACATCTTCTTCTCTGCCTACCAGTTTTACCAGCACGTTCATTTCTTTCACTGCGTCTACTGCACCTTTGACGGTTTCCACAGGTGCCAAGTCCCCGCCCATGGCATCCAGTGCAACGATTATTTTCTGATCCATAATTCACCATGATCCTTTCTTTCAAATTACATGCTTTTAGTATAAACAATTCCCCATAAAATTACAATCCCGCACCCCAATACTTTTTTCTTAGCAACGAAGTCATTGCTGTATTTTACAAAATATGGTAAAGTAACATTGTATGAATCATAATACCTTTTATGGATGTAAAGGAGGCATTATTTATGTATCAGATCAAAAATCTTTTAGAAAATGATGACATTCGTGTTTTGACAGAATTGGGACCTTTTACCGTCATTGAATACCTGCGGGATTTAAGTGTTTCTCCTGCAAATGCAGCTACGGCTTATTTCGCTTCTGAAATGAATGTGCGCAGACGTCAGGTCATTTGTGATTTGAAAAAAGCCAATATCACATTACAGGCAGGTGCTATGCAGTGGATGGTTGGCAACGTCAATGCCACCACAGGCATCAAAGGCGTAGGCGACCTTTTCGGCAAAGCCATCCGCGGAAAAGCAACCGGTGAATCTGCCATCAAACCCGAATATACTGGCAATGGCACTTTGGTGCTGGAACCCACTTACAAATACATTCTGCTAGAAGATGTGGCAGACTGGAACGGCTCTCTGATTCTGGAAGATGGTCTGTTTCTTGCCTGCGACTCCAATCTGACACACAAAGCCGTTATGCGGTCTAATCTATCCTCTGCTGTAGCCGGCGGAGAGGGTTTGTTCAACCTTGGCTTAAGCGGCAGCGGCGTGGTAGCGTTGGAATGCCCTTGCCCCAGAGAAGAATTGATTGAAATCAATCTTCAAGATGACGTACTGAAAATCGACGGGAATATGGCAATCGCATGGAGCGGCAGTCTGGACTTTACTGTAGAACGCTCCGGCAAAACGCTCATTGGTTCTGCGGCTTCCGGCGAAGGTCTGGTAAACGTATTCCGCGGCACAGGCAGAGTACTGATGGCACCTGTTCTGGACTAAAAAGAGAAATACATCCTATTACCTTATAAGAAAACAAATATAGCTGGAATCCTTAAAGTGAACTGAACCCAAAAAGTTAGACAATATTTTCAAATTAAAATTGTTTAAGAAGCCAGAAGGGCTTGTTGTCTGTAAATTGCAGGTGGCAAGCCCTTTAACTTTGCTTTGATTC